>CALDPL010000403.1 GCA_937911965.1 uncultured Allomuricauda sp.
CTAATCCCTCCGATTGTTGTGTTATTGGCCATAATGGGCCCGTCATTGGAAATTGACGGGCCAAAAATCAAATAAACGGACCGTCCAACCGTCCAAAGTAGTTATATTAGTCCAAAATTTATTTTGATGTATTTCCTAGGAATCAACTGGAACCCGGACGGGACCCTCTTCAAATTGGGTTTTATACAAATAAAGTATTACAACCTCCTATGGATCGCGGCCTTTGTTGTGGGTTGGTTCCTGATGAAAAGGATATTCGTGAAGGAGAACAAATCCATGGAGAAATTGGATTCCCTCTTTATCTATACCGTGGTATCCATAATGCTCGGGGCCCGATTGGGTCACGTCTTCTTTTACGATTGGGACTATTACAAGGATCATCTGATTGAAATCCTCCTTCCGATACGGGAAAATGTGAACAGCAGCCTTTTCGGCCTCATCAACGGATATGAATTTACAGGCTTCACCGGTCTGGCAAGCCACGGGGCGACCATTGCCGCCATTATCGGGGTTTGGCTGTTCTGTAGGAAATGGGAGGACATCAGGATGCTGTGGATGCTGGACCGCTTGGTCATCCCCGCTGCCCTTGGGGCCTGTTTTGTACGGTTCGGGAACTTTTTCAATTCTGAAATCAATGGGAAGGTGGTCCATAAATCCCATTTTCTGGCCACCCGATTTATCAGGGACTCGGATGATATGCCGGCCTATAAGGCCATGGCCATCACCAAGGAGACCACAGAAAATGCGGCCTATAAGGCCTTGGAACACAATCCGGAATTTGCAGGGATCCTTCAGACCATACCCTACAGACATCCAGCACAATTGTATGAGGCCATCTGTTATCTGTTTGTATTTATGTTTTTGTATTCCCTGTATTGGAAATCGGACAAAAAAGATAAACCCGGTTACCTCTTCGGCCTGTTCATGGTGCTTTTGTTCGTAGTGAGGTTTTTTGTGGAGTTCTTCAAGAAAAGCCAAGGGGGGTTTGAGGATAGCCTGGGGTTGCTGTCCACCGGGCAATGGCTCAGCCTGCCCATGATCGCTGTCGGTTTTTACTTCATGTACCGGAGGACCCCGATAATCATAAAGGATTGAACATGAAATTCATCAAAAACTTTCCCTTTATCCTTGTGCTTGTATTGGTTTCGTGCAAAACGGAGCCCAAAAATGCCATTCAAACGGAATCCATCACCTTTTCCAAGGAAGGGGAGCTTTCCGTAATAGATCCCAAAACCGAACAGATCAAGGCCAGTTTTGAAGTGGAATTGGCGGAAACCCCCTATGAGACCCAGACCGGATTGATGTACCGCGCTTCCATGGAAGAGTCCCAGGGCATGCTGTTCATCTTCCCGGATGTGACCGTGCATTCGTTCTATATGAAAAATACCGAGTTCTCCCTGGATATCATTTTTATCGATGAGAATCTGAATATCGTCAGCTTTCAAAAGAATGCAAAGCCCTTTGATGAAAATGGGCTGTCCTCCATATTTCCCATTAAATACGTACTTGAAATCAATGCAGGGCTGTCCGATCGCCTGGGATTGGCCGTGGGGGACCGCATTTCCTATACAAGAATCTAAAATGTCCAATTATCCTTTAATGGACCTTGAATCAATGCGGTTGGCCCTTTGCCTGGATTCCCGGTCCTCCCGGCTATGGAAGGGCATGCATTTGGAAAGGCACACCGCTTATAAGGACAATCCCGTCCATACCTTTCGGGTGATGCGGGACCTGTCTTAAACCAACATTTTTTTGTTGCCATGGATCGACCCAAAAACTACGCCATATTGACGGACAACGGTTCCAATACTAAGGCAGTCGTGGATGCTTTATTGTCCAATGGACCCGTTGTCGGACTGGAAGACTTGAAAAATTTGAAGGGACTTCTCTTTTCCCGTTCGGAAATCGAACGTTATATGGAGGAGGAAGAACGACATGACATCAAAATCCTGACCAAGGGAAGGAAACAGGCCCTGAGGACCATGAGCAGTGGAGAACAGAAGAAGGCCCTGTTGGACCACATTCTACAAAAGAACCCCGATTTTCTGATTTTGGTAAACCCCTTCGACAATCTCGACCAGGAAACCCAATCCACACTGAGGAGCAAACTCAACACTATTGGGTCGTCCAAAGTCTTGGTTCAGTTTATAAGCAGACTGGAAGATATGCTGCCGGGCACCAATGGATTCTTCCACCTTCAGGGCAATCGTTTGAATCCCTACGCCTCAGGCGAGGAACTCGGAAAGGACAGGGGGAATCCCAATTCTTCCTTCACAGGGACCCTGCCCCTTGCAATCCATGCCGAAGAAAGACCTGCTGGTGCCTTGATCCATTTCGATGGGGTATCGGTAAGTTTTGAGGGAAGAAGGGTCTTGGAGCAGATCCATTGGGAGGTAAGGACAGGTGAATTTTGGCAGTTGATAGGTCCCAATGGAAGTGGAAAATCCACCCTACTTTCCATGATCACAGGGGACAGTCATAAAGGATATGGCCAAAAGTTGTACCTGTTCGGACATAAAAAAGGAAGTGGGGAGAGTGTCTGGGACCTGAAGAAAAAAATCGGATACTTCGCCCCGGCGATCACCGATGGATTCAGGGGTTACCATACTTTGGAACATATGGTCATCTCGGGCCTGCACGACTCCATAGGCCTGTATGTCGTCCCCAGTGATACGGAACGGAAATTGGCACAGGACTGGTTGCGACTCCTGGGCCTGTACAAGCAAAGTGAAATGTATTTTAGGGAACTATCCCCCGGGGCAAAACGATTGGTCATGTTGGCCCGGGCCATGGTAAAACACCCTCCCTTGCTCATCTTGGATGAGCCCACCGCCGGGCTAGACGATTCCAGTGCTTCCCTATTGATCGCCCTGGTCAATAAAATTGCGGAGGAAAGCAACACGGCCATCATCTTTGTTTCCCATAGAAAAGAACCCGGTCTGCGTGCCCGGATGCACTATATTTTGGAACCGGGCAAAAACGGTTCTTTAGGCAAGACAATCAAAAATAGTTGAGCAAAAAAAAGGGATCGCCCAAATTGGAACGATCCCCGTTTGAATGCTAATTTATTTTTTTCCAATTCAGGCCACAACTGCCTTCTGAGCTCCCTTTTTCAATGTATCGTACATGATCGGGGTTGCAATGAACAGGGTTGAATAGGTACCCACGACTATACCAATGATCATGGCAAACATAAAGCCGCGAAGGCTCTCCCCTCCAAAGAGAAAGATGGCCAACAATACGATCAAGGTGGTCAGGGAGGTGGTCAAGGTACGGCTCAAGGTACTGTTCAGGGCAATGTTGATAGTTTCCCTGGGCCTACTGAAGCCTTTTATCCCGATCACTTCCCTAATACGGTCAAATACAACTACCGTATCATTGATGGAATATCCAATTACCGTGAGTATGGCCGCAATGAATGATTGATCCACTTCCATATTGAAGGGCATGGCTTTCCCAAATACTGAAAAGATGCCCAGCACCATCAACACATCATGGAAAAGGGCCAAAACGGCACCCAGGGAAAACTGCCATCTTTTAAATCTAAACAGTATGTATAGGAATATCACCGCCAAGGAACCTAAAATGGCCAGGAGGGCATTCTTCTTGATGTCATCCGCAATGGTGGGCCCCACCTTTACGGCCTGCATGATTCCAATATCACTATTGGAAGAACCAACCCTAAAATCCTCAAATGTGCTTCCATCCGGAAGGTATTTTTGAAGGGCCTCATAGAGCTTGGTCTGGATCTCGGTATCGACCTCGACACCTTCCTCATCCACCCGATAGGGCGTGGTGACCTTGACCTGGTTGGCATCCCCAAAGGTTTTTACATTGGTTCCGTTGCCGAACTCCGCTGTGAGATCGACGCCCATTTCTGAGGGGTTCACCGCTTTGGCAAAACGAATCTGGTAGCTTCGACCCCCAATGAAATCGACCCCTTGCTGCAATCCGGTGGTAAACAATGAAACCACTCCAATAAGGATCAAAATTCCCGAAACGACATAGGCGATCTTCCTCTTGGAAAGGAAATCAAATTGCAGGTTCGTGAACAGGTTCTTGGTAAGGGCCGTGGTAAACTTTAAACGTTTGCCCTTGACCGTCGTATGGTGATCTATATACAGTCGGGTAATGAAAATGGCGGTGAACAGGGAAGTGATGATCCCGATCATCAGGGTGGTCGCAAATCCCTTGATGGGGCCGGACCCAAACACAAAGAGTATGACCGCTGTCAGACCGGTGGTGATATTGGCATCCAATATTGAGGAAAGAGCATTGCCAAAACCGTCCTGAACGGACTGGACCATGCTCTTGCCCTTGGCCAATTCTTCCTTGATCCTCTCATAGATCAATACGTTGGCATCCACGGACATCCCTATGGTCAGGACGATACCGGCAATACCGGGGAGGGTTAGGACCGCTCCCAAACTGGTAAGGACCCCAAAAATAAGAAGTACGTTGAACGCCAAAGCAACATCGGCATAGAATCCTGCCCTTCCGTAATAGACGACCATCCAGACCAAAACAAAGATGAAGGCGATCACAAAGGATAGGAAGCCGCTGTCAATGGCCTCCTGTCCCAGGGAAGGGCCAACAACCTCCGATTGTATGATTTCCGCTGAGGCTGGCAGTTTTCCGGCCCGCAGTACGTTGGCAATATCCTTGGTCTCGTTTACGGTAAAAGTTCCCATGATCTCGGAACGACCCCCTGAAATGGGTCCTGTGGAAACCCCTGGGGCAGTATATACCTTATTGTCAAGTACGATGGCTATCCCGGTCTGGTTGTTGTATGCATCCCCAGTGAGTTCTTCCCATTCTTTGGCCCCTCGGGTGGTCATGGTCATGCTCACTGCCGGTTTGTTGTACTGATCGAAAGTATCCTGTGCATCCGAGACCACGTCCCCACTTATCCTGGGAACCCCTTCGCGGTTCGATTTCAGGGCGTACAGATCTACAATATCCAAATTCTGGGAAGGCCGTTCCCAAAGAAATTTGGTGAACTGTACCTCATTGGGCAACAACCTCTTGATCTCGGGCATCCTCAAATATTCCCCTATGGCCGCCGTATCCGACACCAATGCCCTGGCAATGGCATGGGTTCCGGGATTGGCCGGAATCAACTTGCTCAACAAGGGATTGGACATAAGATCCATTTCCAGACTGTCCTGGGTCACATCGGACAATAGGGAATCAATTTCCGAAAGGGGCTTGGGAGATTCCTCCGTTTGGGTGACAGGCTTCAGGATTTCTTTGAGTCTCTGGTCCGCCGCCACAAAAAAGTTGCCCAGCCCTTGGCTGTTCTGGGGATAGGTTTCCCAGAATTCCAATTGGGCGGTACTGGAAAGCAGTTCCTGGGCACGGGTGATGTCCCTTGCACCGGGCAGCTCCACCAGAATACGACCTGAATTTCCTTCCCTTTGAATATTTGGTTGGGTGACCCCAAAGCCATCGATACGTTCTCGCAGCACCCCGAAGGCCGAGGTAACGGACTCATCCACCTTCCTTCTGATGATGGATTTGACTTCCTCGTCTCCCATCTGGAAATTCACCTCGTCACTCAGACCCTTATTTGCAAAGATATCGGGAGAGGCCAGTTTGGTATCCCCTTTGATTTTGTCAAAAGCCTCAAAGAACAATTGCAAATAGGTCTTGTCACTGCTTCGTGAAGCAAGGTCGGCATCGGCCAAGGCCTTGTTGAACACGGGGTTCTTTGTATTGTTGGCCAGGCCTTTCAAGATATCCTTTACCGAAATCTGCAGGGTGACGTTGATACCCCCTTTAAGGTCCAATCCCTTGTTCAATTCCTTTGTTTTGGCATCCCCATAGCTGGTATATCCCAAAACCGAAAGGTCATTGATGGAATCCAGGTACGATTTCTCCGCTTCCTCACGCTTTGCCACATAATCTTCCTCGGTTTCCGAAATTTTGCCGGTGGCATAGGCCACGGCATCCTTTTCCAACTTGGCCGTAATGAAGGTATAGGAAAGTTGATAGATGCTCACCAAGCCAAAAAGGATTGCAAAAAGCCTTATAAGTCCTTTATTTTGCATTGATTATTAAATTTTTAGAAGTTTTTTTAAACAGCGTGCAAATATATCATTTCCCCTAAGAATTGACAATAGAATTTCGTGGAAATACAAATACGATGGGCACCGGGAACTTCAAAATGAAGGAAAGTGGTCCATCGGATTGGGGAATTTAGATACCTTCCCCTTTCACGGGAAATCCGGGAATTGCCTATTTATACCTGGAGCAGGGCGTTGACCTTCCTGACCCCGGCGGCACTCTCCTGCATTTTGGCCTTCTCGGCATCGGAGAGTTCAATTTCCACGACTTCCTCTATCCCATTTTTGCCCAATAGCACGGGAACCCCAATACAAATGTCATCCAGGCCGTACTCTCCGTCCAACAGGGTGGAACAGGGAAACATTTTCCTTTGGTCGCAGGCAATTGCCTGGACCATGGAGGAAACCGCCGCACCCGGGGCATACCAGGCGCTGGTACCCAAAAGTTTTGTCAAGGTGGCCCCGCCCACCTTGGTCTCTTCGACCACCCACTGCATTTGGTCCCCTGAAAGAAATTCCGAAACCTTGATGCTGTTTCTGGTGGCATGTCCGATCAAGGGCACCATGCCCACATCGGAATGACCTCCCACGACCATCCCATCGACGTCCGATATCGGGGCCCCCAAAACTTCGGCCAAACGGTATTTGAACCGGGCACTGTCCAGGGCACCTCCCATGCCTATGATCCTGTTCTTGGGCAAATTGGTGCTCTTGTGTACCAAATAGGCCATGGTATCCATGGGGTTGCTCACGACGATTATGATGGTATTGGGCGAGTGCTCCAAAAGGCTTTGGGCCACATTTTTGACTATGCCCGCATTGATTCCGATCAGTTCCTCCCGGGTCATCCCGGGCTTGCGTGGAATTCCCGAGGTGATCACCGCCACATCGCTGTTGGCCGTCTTACCATAGTCGTTGGTGCTCCCCGTTATTTTGGTGTCGAAGCCGTTGAGGGAGGCGGTCTGCATCAAATCCATGGCCTTCCCTTCCGCATAGCCCTCCTTGATATCCAACAGAACGACTTCAGATGCAAAATTTTTCATTGCAATATACTCCGCGCAGCTTGCTCCCACTGCGCCTGCTCCAACTACGGTAACTTTCATTATGTATAGGTTTAGGTTTCAATGCCCAAAAATAAGTCATTTGGCCCATAAGTAGGGTCCTCCGTGTAGTTTTAATGGAAAGATCCACAATTGGGGATCGTGATGTTTCAATTTTGGGGGTGCAACCCAATCCAGTGGGATCTATCCCGCTAAAAAGTCAAAACCCCCTCCAACCAAGAAAGGGGGTTTCGTTTTTGGTCCCATTGGAACAAGGGACCACTGCTGAAAGTTTAAAATTTATGGGGAGTTATCGGCCTGCCCGCTCCCTTTTTTGTTTCTCCACCATATCGGCCACATCCTGTAGCAGCTTCTTGGCGTCGTACACGATTCCGTCCTTTATGGTGTATTCGACACCGCCCACCCGCTCGGGCTTGGCGATTTCGTCGTTAACGCGTACCGCTCCGGTGCCGTAGAGCACCTTGAAGTTCTGAAGGGGATTCTCGTCCACAATCAACATATCGGCCAACAAGCCCTCACGAATCACCCCGTATTTAATCGGTTTTCCCATGGGTTTGAAGATTTCCTGTGCAGCGTGCAAGGTGGCCGAGCGTACCACTTCCAAGGGATGGAAGCCCGCTTCCTGCAACATCTCGAGTTCAAGGATGGTCCCAAAACCGTAGAGTTGGTAGATAAATCCGGAATCCGACCCCACGGTCACCTTTCCTCCCATGTTCTTGTAGTCATTGAGGAACTCCATCCACACCTGGTAGTATTTTTTCCAGGCCACCTCGTCCTCGGTGGTCCAATCAAACCAATAGGCACCGTGGTTCGTCCTGCTGGGCTGGAAAAAATCCCATTGACTGGGAAGGGTGTATTTTTCGTGCCAATCGGCGTTTCGGGCACGCATCACGTCCCGACCGGCCGAATAAATGGTCATGGTGGGATTGATATAGAAATCGAGTTCCAGGAATTCATCCAAGAGGGCGTTCCATTTCTCCCCTCCGGGTTTCACCAGGTTCCATTGTCTGGCCACCTGACCGAAACGGTGCTGCTCGTCCCCGTAGTTGATGTCGATCGGGAAGGGCTGTACATCGTTGTTCTCGTACATGGATTCGAAAAGTCCGTAGAAGTGGGTCATGCTGGTCAATCCAAGGCGGGCCGCATCGATTGCGTTCATCTGGGCCACTCCGCTTTGGGCAAGGTGGGCCGTGCTTCCAAGGTTAAGGGAATTGGCCTCGTCCAAAAGCGCCTTCATGATCTCGGGGCGATAGGCGCCGAGTTTAAGGCCATCCACGCCTTTTTTCTTGGCGTAGCGCACCCATTCCCTGGCATCCTCAGGGGTCAAGATCTTGCGTCCCTTCCACTCTTCTCCAGATCCTGGGCGGTGGTAAGAAACGATCCTGGGGGCCACAATTTGGTTCTTTGCGCTGCGTTCACGCTCTTTCAGGGACCATTCCAAATCCCCGGTGGGTACCCCGCGAACGGTGGTGATCCCATGGGCCATCCACAGTTTATAGGTGTACTCTGCCTCCGGAGCCTTGGGAACCCCTCCGGTATGTACGTGAAGGTCGATGATCCCGGGCATCAGATACTTGCCCTCGGCCTGGATTTCCTTGGTTTTCCCGCTTCCCAATTTGGGGCGTCGGGCCGGGTCGATGGGAACTTTGGGATACCCCACATTGACCACATCGACAATTTTGTTTTTTTCCACCACGATGTCCACAGGGCCACGCGGAGGTCCACCCGTACCATCGATCAGGGTCACCCCACGGATGATCAGGCGGTCAAAGGGGCCTTCCCCTTCGCCCGGTCCCCGATCGGGGCCACCGATCATTTGCGCTCCCATGATCATGGGGAGGGCCAAAAGGGCACTCAATAAGATTCGTTTCATAGAATAAAGGATTTAAAAGGTTCGGTTATAATTCTTTCCAGAATCCAAGAGTCATAAAAGTCCCTTCAGAACGGATTCCCTAATAGTAGGTTATAAAAATCTTGATACAGGGTGACAACCCAGGCTTCCTTTTTTTTGATTTTTTAAGTTTTTCACTGTAAAATCAAGGGAATCAAAAGCTGATCGAAGGGCCGGGCGCACCTTCAATATATGGGTAGAATTTCCATGCTGCATCCGATAGGGCCGGCCATGATAAAGAGGGTTGGGTATCCAGCAAATGTTAAGAAAACGGACCCTTCATCGAATATATTCCCAATTTTCAAGTTTTGGGGAGTCGCATCGCAATAGTTTCCTACAAACCAACGTTATGACAGTCCCAAAATCAACTTAATCTACTGTCCTATGAAAAAGCTTTTTTCATTGCTGTCCATAGTGGGCATCATCGTCATCAGCAACTGTACGCAGATTCCGGAAAACAACGACCCCATTCTTGGCGTATGGATCAAGACGGATAGTAGGACCGTTGAAGGCAAGGGCACCGAGACCACCCGGGAGGAATGGATTTTCAATGACGTGTATTTGGGCAGGTACCAAAGCTTTTCAAATTCCAAATTGACTTTTTACACTGATTTTAAATGGTCCGTTGACAAGGGAAACTATTCCATTACCTATGGAGATCCAGAACTTGCAGATATCACCTTGAGTCTTGAGCAGTCCAATGATCCGGAAAGCCTTACCCTGGACAATGGTTCCGTCTTCGCCACCAGGGAATGAGTCGAAGACCAACATATATGGAAATGGGAAGCCCCGGTTGAGTCCGGGGCTTTCTTATTATACCTTGTTTGTTGTCCCTTTGGCTCGTTCGCTTACCTAAATCCAAAGTTCACCCCAAAGGTAAAGGTGTTGAATTCTGAAAAATTGTATTCCGCATTGAGCCTGAAAAAGCCCAGTTTCAATTTGGTCCCCAAATTTGCAGTGACCCCATTGGCCTTCTTTGAAACGGAAAAGGGATCCACCACGGTCTCGGAGAAGAATGGTCCATTTGCCTGGTAGGTTCCCAAGAGGTCAATGTCGGACTTGCCGGTGATATAGCCAAGGCCCCCATAAAAATTTATCACGGGTATGTTCCTCGTGGAAAGGACGGCACTGAAATTCCAGGTCTTAAAGGAGGCATCCATCCGTTGGTCACTCCCCGAAATGGTACTGGAATCGGTAAAATCATATTCCCCATCAAGCCCTGTATAGCCAATTACGGCGGAAATGGCAATGGGAAGCAGTTTGTCCGCCGGCAGCAATTTGGTGAAATCATATTGAAGTCCTGCACCGAAAAGGCCCAATTTGACATCATCCTCAAACTTGAGCTTGGGCAGAAAGCGCGCCTTGACCTCCAATCCCTTTATCAGCCCCACACTGGCTTGGATAAAGCCGGAAGGGATGAAATTGAGGTTCTCGGCAGCCAGTCCGGAGGGAAGGACAAATTCTCGTCTGAACACACCTTCCTCCACAAATACCTCCATCCCTTCCAAATCGCCCAAACCTGTGGATACCATCCTGGCCTGTCCGGGATTCTCCACAAAATCGAGGTTTTCATAGTCGTTGGGGTCCAAAAGGAAGGCTTTTTTGTCCTCCTTGTTCTTAAAGCCTGTGATATTGCCCACTATGGATATTTCAAATCCCGCCAAGGGTTTAGAGTCCGCTGAATTGTACCATCCGTTGGAAATGCCGAATATGGCCCCTTCAGAAACCGGGGACAGATAGTCGTTTGCAAAACGTTCGGCATCTTCGATTCCGGAAACAAAAATATCGTTCAGGTCCTGGCCCCTTCCAAAAGTGATCGCGAACAGGGCCGTAAGCAAGGTGAATTTCCGCATTTTGTAAAATTTTTCCCTAAAATTAAAAAACTCGCCTTGATTGGGCGAGTTTTTGTTGTGAAATGTACGGAATTACACATCTATGTTGGCATAGACGGCATTCTTTTCAATGAACTCCCGTCTTGGGGGAACTTCATCCCCCATCAACATGGAGAAGATGCGGTCCGATTCGGTTGCATTGTCAATGCTCACCTGTCTAAGGGTCCTGAACTCCGGGTTCATGGTGGTGTCCCACAACTGTTCGGCGTTCATTTCCCCAAGTCCCTTGTACCGCTGAATGCTGGCACCCCCGTTCATGGATTCTATGATCTCATCGCGCTCCTCATCGTTCCAGGCGTACCTTTTTTTACTGCCCTTTTTCACCAAATACAGCGGTGGGGTGGCAATGTACACATGTCCCGCTTCGATCAATTCCCGCATATAACGGAAGAAAAAGGTCAAGATCAGGGTTTCGATATGGCTTCCATCCACATCCGCATCACACATGATCACCACTTTGTGGTAGCGCAGCTTTTCGAGGTTCAGGGCCTTGCTGTCATCCTCTGTACCTATGGTGACCCCAAGGGCGGTATAAATGTTCTTGATCTCTTCGTTTTCAAAGACCTTGTGCCTCATGGCCTTCTCCACATTGAGAATCTTGCCCCTAAGGGGCAGGATGGCCTGGAAGTTTCTATCCCTTCCCTGTTTGGCGGTGCCTCCCGCGGAATCCCCTTCCACAAGGAAGACTTCGCATTTCAAAGGGTCCTGTTCGGAGCAGTCCGAAAGCTTCCCGGGCAGTCCGCCGACACTCATCGGGTTCTTGCGCTGTACCATTTCCCTGGCCTTGGCCGCTGCATGTCTGGCCTGGGCGGCAAGTTTTACCTTTTCCACGATCTGTTTGGCATCCTCAGGATGTTCCTCCAAATAATCGGTCAACATTTCGGATACGGCCTGGCTGACCGCACTGGTCACGTCACGGTTCCCCAGTTTGGTCTTCGTCTGTCCCTCGAACTGGGGTTCGGCGACCTTGACCGATACAATGGCGGTAAGGCCCTCCCTAAAGTCGTCTCCGGCAATTTCGAACTTCAGCTTTTCCAGCATTCCGGAATTGTCGGCATACTTTTTCAAGGTAGTGGTCAGACCCCTTCTGAATCCGGAAAGGTGGGTACCCCCTTCATGGGTGTTGATGTTGTTCACATAGGAATGAAGGTTCTCGGTGAAGCCGGTATTGTAGACCATGGCCACTTCCACCGGGATTCCGTTCTTCTCCCCTTCCATGGAAATCACGGTCTGGATCAGGGGTTCCCGGTTCCCGTCCAAAAATCGGATAAATTCCTTCAAACCCTCCTGGGAATAAAAGGTCTCCGACAGCACTTCGCCCTTATCGTCCCTGTGGCGCATGTCCGTCAGGATAATGGTAAGCCCCTTATTGAGAAAGGACAGCTCCCGCATCCTGTTGGCAAGGGTCTCGTAACTGAACTCTATGGTCTGGGTAAATATTGTCTCGTCCGGGGTAAAGGTCACAATGGTCCCTGTTTCGTTGCTTTCCCCAATGCTCTTGACCGGATAGAGGCTCTTGCCCATCTCGTATTCCTGTTCCCAAATTTTTCCCTCCCTGTGGACCGTGGCCCTGAGATGACTGGAAAGAGCGTTGACACAGGAAACCCCGACCCCGTGGAGCCCTCCGGAAACTTTATAGGAATCCTTGTCGAATTTGCCACCGGCACCGATCTTGGTCATTACCACCTCCAGGGCGGAAACGCCCTCTTTCTTGTGGATTCCCACAGGGATTCCCCTACCGTTGTCCTTGGTGGTGATCGAATTGTCCTCGTTGATGATGACTTCGATCCTATCGCAGTGTCCCGCCATGGCCTCATCGATGGAGTTGTCAACCACTTCATACACCAAATGGTGCAATCCCCTGGTCCCGACATCACCGATGTACATGGAAGGTCTCATTCGAACGTGTTCCATGCCCTCCAAGGCCTGGATACTATCCTCCGAGTACTGGTTCTTTTTAGCTTCTTCGCCCATAAATTATTCGTATTTGGCTTGAATTTTTCAAATCCTACAAATATAAGGAAAACCCAGTGAAATTAGGCATTGAAGGCAAAAGCAACCTCTTAAGTTATCAACAGTGAATGTGGAAAAAAGAAGGCTTTTTCAAAACGGCCCCGACCTCTTCGGGCCCCAATGAAAAACCCCTTTGACAAGGGGCTTTTCTGACTAATTGAAAATGAAACAATACTGCATCTTCCTACCTCATGTACCTTTGGTTCTTATACGGTTCATTTGACATAGGCATCGGCATGGACGTGGGACACGGCCCGACCCGAGGGGTCGTTCATGTTCCTAAAGGCCTCGTCCCATTCCAGGGCCACCCGGGTACTACAGGCCACGGAAGGCTCCTGGGGCACGCTCAATGCAGCGGCATCCGAAGGGAAATGTTCTTCAAAGATGCTGCGGTAATAATACTCTTCCTTGCTTGTTGGGGTCTGCAATGGAAATTTGAAATGCGCATTGGCCAATTGTTCATCGGAGATTTCCTCCTGCACCAAGGCCTTCAGGGTATCGATCCAACTGTATCCCACCCCATCGGAAAACTGTTCCTTTTGCCTCCATACCACACTTTCGGGAAGGTAGGATTCGAATGCCTTTCGCACCACCCATTTTTCCATGCGCTCCCCATTGATCATTTTATCACCAGGGTTGATTCGCATGGCCACATCCATAAACTCCTTGTCGAGAAAGGGAACCCGGCCCTCAATGCCCCAGGCTGCGAGGGATTTATTGGCCCTCAGACAATCGTACATATGCAACTTGTCCAGTTTTCGCACCGTCTCTTCATGAAAATCCTTGGGACTGGGCGCCTTGTGAAAATAGAGATATCCCCCAAAAAGCTCATCGGCCCCTTCTCCCGATAACACCATTTTGATGCCCATGGACTTGATGACCCGGGCCATGAGGTACATGGGAGTGGAGGCCCTTATGGTCGTAATGTCATAGGTTTCAAGGTTATATATCACATCCCTGATCGCATCCAGGCCTTCCTGAATGGTAAACTTTATCTCGTGGTGAACGGTTCCAATGTGGGAGGCCACTTTTCTTGCGGCAGCTAGGTCCGGGGAACCTTCCAGGCCCACGGAAAAGGAATGCAATTGGGGCCACCAGGCTTCCACAGTATCTCCGGACTCTATCCTTTTTTGTGAATATTTTTTGGCGATGGCGGAAGTCACCGAAGAATCCAGCCCCCCGGAAAGCAGCACCCCATAGGGAACATCGGACATCAATTGCCGGTGTACGGCCGCTTCGAGGGCATCCCTGATGGCCTCAATGCTGGTCGCGTTCTCTTTGACGGCCTCGTATTCCATCCAATCCCTTTTGTACCATCTTTTGAACTCCCCATCAGCGCTGTGGAGGTAATGGCCCGGGGGAAAGAGTTCGATTTTTGTGCACACCCCTTCCAACGCCTTCAATTCGGAGGCCACGTAAAAGGTCCCGTTCCTATCCCATCCGGTATACAGGGGAATGATTCCCATATGGTCCCTCGCAATGAAATATTCATCCTTGACACTGTCGTAGAGGGCAAAACCGAAGATGCCGTTCATTTCATCGACAAAGTCCACTCCCTTTTCCTTGTAGAGGGCCAGGATCACCTCACAATCGGACTCGGTCCGGAATTCGTAGTTTCCCTCAAATTGCTTTCTAAGTTCCCTATGGTTGTATATTTCCCCGTTGGCGGCCAGGACCAAGGTTCCATCGGCCCCGATCAAGGGTTGTTTGCCCGAGGCCGGATCTACAATGGCCAACCGTTCATGGGCCAATATGGCCTTATCCTCGGAATGGATACCACTCCAATCAGGACCTCGATGCCTTACTTTTTTGGCCATTTCCAAAATGCGGGGCCTGAGCGCCTCGGCGGGTTCCTTCAAATCAAATGCACAAACAATTCCACACATATCTATTGTAAACTATGACAATTTTTATACAAATATTATATTTAAGCTTTATATATAAAATCGTAATACGTTTTTTGATTACCATAAACAACATATAAATCAATTTTTGTATAAAATCAATACTTATTCGTAGGGGTTGTGATCCCTTAAAAGTGATTGTGTAAGTCCAACTATTTTCAACCCCTTTAATTGAAAAACCGCAGATTAAATCCTAGCTTTGAAAACATCTTAAAAAACAAACATGAAAAATCCGATCTTACTACCCGTTCTTGCCCTTGCCCTGTGCTTTTCCACAGTGGCAACGGCCCAAAAATTCAGTGGACTGGACAAAAGCCCCCTGGATATTGCATCGTACCCCTCAGGGCATATGGATGCCGTTAAATCCGTGAGGGTGCTGTACAGCCGCCCGCAACTTAAGGGTCGAAGCCTTGCCGATCTCGCCCCGGCCGGTGAGGTA
>CALDPL010000404.1 GCA_937911965.1 uncultured Allomuricauda sp.
CCTAGCCGTGGTACATCGGGACAAAAGCCATGTGCACCTCCACCTCTATGTCAACCGGATCGACTTTCACGGAAACGCCTACAACGGGAGCTTTATCGGAAAGCGAAGCCAATGGGTGGGGGGAAAGGTGGCCCGGGAAATGGGCCTTCAAACCTTACAGGAACTACATCAAAAGAAAATGGAAAGAACCAAGGAAATCAGGGAAGAAATCAAGGGAATCCACGACAAGGTCGTGCTCCAATTGCGGACCGTGGGGCTCGACTCCTACATCAAGGCAATGGAGGAGCATAAGGTAAATATGGTTCCAAGCATCAACAAATACAATCGCCTTCAGGGGTTTCGGGTGGAATACAAGGGACAGAGCCTAAAAGGGAGCGAGGTCCATCCCTCCATGTCCCTTGGGCGAATCTTTGAACAATTGCGATTTGACAGGGAGGTGGTCCAACGGGCAAATCGGGACCAAACCCTCCAATTTATGGGGAAAAGGGTCAAAGTATCCCCTCAAATTGCCTTGGGGATGACCGCCACTCTGGCCAAGAAAACCATGAAGATGGTGATTTCAAAAGCCAAGGGATTCGAAATTGAAATCTAAAGGGACCATGGACTCAAATAAAACGGGACCAATCCGAGTTTTCCCTGTATTCCAATACCGGTTCGGCACTGTTGTAATTTGTGAAACGGGCCAATAGGCCATTGACGTCCATCAATACGTGCTGGTAGCAATTGTCGAAGAGGTCCTTTCTAAACCCCTTGTCCGCCAATCGCTGTACGTATTGCAGGCAGACCAGGCGCGCCACGATCTTGCCCAATACGATCAATTGCCTTTGCAATAAATTGTCCGGCAGGGTGAAATCCAGTTCCTTTTTGAACAGGGGCAAAATCCCATCGGTGAGGTCCATCTCGGAGAGATAGCTTGCCAGATTAGTGTTCTTGAGCTTTTTCATGGCCTTGGTAAGGCCCTCCGCAATCTGGGTGTATAGCATTTCATTGGAGCCCTCAAAGATCTGAAAGGGACGGCTGTCCACAATGCCCCTCCCTGCAATATGGTCCAACTTATACCCGCTGGATCCGGAAAGTTGTACGCATAGTTGTGCGGACTCCTGCATCAAATCTGTGACCAGGGCCTTCATGCTGTTTGCCTCCAGACCCTGGGCCGATACATCCTGGTCGATACCGCTCATGCCGGAACTGCGGGCACACATCCCCGAACAAAGGCTAAAGGCTGCCTGTATACGGGATACTTGGAACCTGACCGCGTCCAACTCGATCAATTTTTTGCCGGCAACGATTCTTTTGTTGCAATGGTCAATGGCCTCATCCAGCATGCGCTTTATAAATCCCATGCCCATACCGGGAAACTGCAATCGGCTCCTGTGTAGTATGTCCAACATCATCTTGATCCCGGTACTGGTCTGTTGCAGTTTTTGGTTGCGGGGAACTTCCAGGTCGATGGAGTTCAGGCCATAGGGAATCATATAGAGCCCCAGATTGTTGAAATATCGGTCCACATGGATCTTTTGATCTTCACGGGCGTTGTCGGTCATGAAAAATTCGACATCCCTGGATAGCCTGCCGTCCGATCCTTTTTTGCGGGCCGCGACGATCCAATAGTCGGCCATGCCCGTCAGCCCCTGCCAGTGCTTCCTTCCCTGGATTTTATATCCCCCCGGAGTCTCGGTATAATGGGTCTGCATGTTCAGGGCATCACTGCCGTAATCGGGTTCGGTGATCATCAACCCGCCCATGGCACCCTCTTCCAAAAAGCGACGGAACAAAGGGGCCTTGACCTCAGAATGGCCGTATTTGGCCATGGGTTCCAGGAACAGGGCAATATTGATTCCAAAGGTAAGGGAGAGGGAAAGGGATTCATAAGAGGCCGTGGAAAGAATGCCCAAACACTCGCTGACCTTGAGTCCACGTCCCCCAAACTCCTCGGGTATGGCAACGGAAAGGGGCCTGTGGGACATGATCTTTTCCCATACCTCATCGGGCAGTCCCCGTTCCATACTCAGGTCGTCGATATCATTTTCAGTATTGAACAGTTCATAGAGACCCTTTCTGAACTTCCCTATAAAATCATTGAAATCTTCTTTCATGCATTGAATTTTGCCAGCTGCCCAAGGGGACAGACCATATCTTGGATAATTGCAAAGTTAATGCGTCTTAAAGAGATTGCTTGTGAAATTGGGGAAAACTTCCCGATTGAACCGTATATTGCGAGGGTCCAGGGTAATTTATGGGAAACCAACGCCCCCTATGGACCGTGACGGAACAAAAGTGCCCTTGGATTCGTACCAAGGGCCCCGAATAAAAACGGTCAAACTTTGGTTATTTGCTTTTAATGGGTTTGGGCGGTTCAAGCCTATAGGAGGTGGTCTGGGTAAATTCCCTGCCAAACATATCCTTGACCCTGACCTCCACTTGATGCTCCCCGACATCGAGGCGGGTAGGAATGTTGCCCCGCCATAGGTGGGTGGAAATGGAGGCATTGGAGCCCCTTCTGCCCGGCATCAGTTCCTCGGTCAAATCCCATTCCATGAGATCGGCCATATAATTGGGGTCCGCTTGGTCCACCTGCCACATTCGCTTCCATTCTCCCTCATCCACCCGCAGCCATAGACTGTCCCTTTCGCTCCCAAGAAAGTAGTTTGCATAAATGCCTGCGCTGCTTCCCCTCCCCTGGGCCACCACTTTGGGGGCAAAAAGTTTCATTTTATATTCTTTGGGTTTCCCTGCCACCTTGTAATCAATGGTGTATTGGTTGCCGTGGAAATGAATGAAGGCATAACCCTTTGGAGTGCCGTCCCGCATGGTTGAATAGGGGATTCCCTTTTCGTCCAGCTGCCCGGAATACCAATCCCCGGAAGTGGTCCCCACATTGTAATGGTGGTGGGCCTCCTTTTGTTTCCAACCGTATTCCTCACCCATAAAGTCATGTTTCTGAAGGTGGGTATGGGCCGAAAGGGAAAGGGTGTGGGGATGCTCCTTCAACAGTTCGAATAGCTTTTCCCGGTCTCCGTCCCTAAAGGGATCCCCCTGGGGTTCACTTATGGGAATATGGAAGGCCACCACTACCAAGTGTTCCTTGGGAACGAACTTGAGGTTGTTCTTTACGAACTCCAACTGATCTTCGCGAAACCCGCCCCAGTACCCCCTGCCGTCACGCGGGTCAGGATACAGTACATCGTCCAGGATCAGAAAGTGGACCTTTCCATAGTTGAAGGCATAATTGGCCGGCCCAAAATGGGCTTCATAGGTTTCGTCCGAATGGCGATCCTCCTCCACGTCAAAATTGAGGTCGTGGTTCCCCAGTAGGTTGTACCAAGGAATCCCCACATCCTTCAAGGCCTTGATATAGGGTTTGAAAAGATCGAGATCGTCCCCCACAAGGTCCCCAAGGCTCAGACCAAAGGGGATATGGCTCACATCCCCCAGGTCGGCCACAATTCCCCGGGCAAAGAAATCCACCTCTTCCAGGGTATAGGGTTGGGGGTCTCCAAAGATCAGGGCCGTGAAGGCCTCATTCTCTTCCCTTGGAAACAATCCAAAATCAACGGACCTGGGCAATTTGCCCGTAGGATCCACCCCTGCGAATTCCATTTGGGGAGAGCCCGCAGGTTTATGATTGTAGAAAAACTGGGGCAGATTGTTTCCATCCACGGGCACCCCGTAATTCGAAGGCTTGATTACGGAAATGATCTGATCCTCTCCCAAAGGAAGCTCATATTTTCCTTTGGAATCGGTCAATACCACTTCTATCCCGTTGGTCACTGCCACTGCGGGAATCCCTTTCTCCCTGGATTCCTTCTTGCCGTTCCCGTTGAGATCTTCGTAGACCACCCCTTTTACGGAGGATTGTGCAAAGGAGCCCAATGAAAGTAAAAGGGCCAGTGTCAAAATTGATAGTCTCATCTTTGGTGTTTAAGGTTAATGCTCCAATGGTCGATACAATTGTATAGTGCTTCAAGTTAAGAAACCCAAAGCAAGGGGCAATGGTCCCAATTGCAAAAGACGGACTTAAGCCCAATATTTGGGTTAACCTATCCTTATTGAAGTGTTATTTTTAATGAAGTCATCGTTTGGGAAGGACCTTTTGAATATTTCCTTATGCTGCAAATGTCCTAAACCCGTCCTAAGGGTTCCAATGGGGTCGGTTTTTCGCTACAATTAAGGGGGTTCAGATAAGTCTACATTGTATACCGATCAGTCCAATATTCTGAGGGTATTGGGATTATTCAGGTACATTCCATCAAACTCATTTTCAGAAACGTGCAACATGGATGAAAGTTCTGATTTTGAATATTCCAGTTCGGTCAAGTGCAGGTCGACGATCTCATGAATCAAACGGGGATTTTCAATTGGGATATATACAGGTTCTTTTTTTCGATATCCCAAGGAGTTCATTTGCTTCCAAAGGTAGTGGTATTGGTTCAGGGTCAGCATCCCCAGTTGTTTGTGGGATTTGACCAGGATGGCTTGCATGGATATTTTCCAGTATCGTTTTAAATTGGCCAGCTTTTCGATATTTACCTTTGTCAAATGTGGCTTGATCTCCCTGGACGGTACAAGAAACTCACTCGCAAACCGATATGCTTCATCTTCAATGTCCCTACTATCCGGAATCTTTAGTCCAAAATGCATTACCAAATGCCCCAATTCGTGAGCCAGATTGAATCTATGTCTGTCCCCGGCCCGAAATTTATTCACAAAGACCATTGGGATACCTGAATGTGAATATACGCTCAGTCCATCCAATTTTCCCAACTCCATCAAAACGACCACAATTCCCCGATCTTCCATAATTTTGGTTAAATTGTCGATGCGCCCCCTGGGTATTTTCCATAACTCCCTAATATAATTGGCACACATTTCCGGACTCCCATCAAAATCACAATCCCATTTGGGCAAATCCAGATCGGGAAGCTCAACGGAATCAATCAGTTTTTCCAATTGCCATTCCATAATGGTCATTTTGGATTGATGCATCCTTACTTCTTTTTGGGGCAATGAAATTTTCTTGCGATAATGCCCAACAATCAAATGGACATCCTGCTTTTGATAAAAAAAGCTTGCGGGGTAGTTCAAAATTTTTGCGATGCGATCGATTAGATCTTTGTCCACAGATAAAAATTCATTCTCAATTTTTGAAAGTGTTCCCTGCTTTATGCCCAATTTAAGGGACAGGTCCTTTTGACTTAGGCCCCTAGAATCCCGTGCCAACTTCAATATTTCCCTATTTGGTTCCAAACGTATATTCAGTTATTGTCAGTTCCCGTTCCTTTGTTTTTGTTTGCTCCAAGTCCTTTCTTTAAGCGGACTCTTTTTTCGATTGACCTGTGGGCCTCTTTTTCTGATTCAAAGTCAAGGCTCAATTGTTCATAGGAAAACTTCCCGGCCTCATCATACCATTCCAGGACATCTCCGTTCCAACAAGCCAAATATATTCCAATTATATCCGTCCAGGCCTCATTCGGGATGTATCCTGCGAACAGAAAAGTAGGCTCTTCCGGAAAACCGACTATCCTCTGTTGGGCCAAATAATTCTTGTGTTGTTTGGTCAAAATGGAGGTCACCCCGAATTCTTTGTTCATTTTTTTAAAACGAACGAACAGCTCATCCCGAATGTTAAGACCAAAAACTTTATTGAATTCCCCTACCTGAACGTCGTCGCGATGAGAAAATCGTTCCAAGGTATTTGCCCTGATCATGTCGTGAATGATACAGGCTTTTGTTCTGGGTTTGAATTCTATCGGAAGCATGAATTTATCATTGACCAACTCATACAATGTCAAAAAATCGAAAAATCCCTTTTTGATGCATGTGACCAATTCTGAATGAAACGGTTCAATTATTCCTTATATAGTCCTGTAGGCTGCGAATCTTTCTATGCATATTTGATCGTTCGATTTTATTTGAATATTCCATAAACATAAAAATAATATTCCAAAAAATATTAAAAAAATATTCCAACTTCCATTAAACAGATACAATGGATATCGCCAATGTAATTTTAGGGCCGTCTTTCGGGAATCGTTCCCTGATTCAATAGAAATGCAAAAGCAAACCTAAGCGACCCTTATATTACCGCTCTTCCCTATATTTGAAGTTGGGGAATGTTGGAGCCCCACAAGATTTATGGGACGACCCCAAGAACCGTCCATTAAAACAGCTGACCCATGACCAATTCAATTAAACCGACCAAGGCATGAACAGAAGAAAATTTGTAAAGAACAATATCCTGGCCACCGCTTCCATGGGAGTGGGCGGTCTAATGTTGACCCCCCTGTCTGCCGGGATGGAAAATCCCAAAACCGCCGACCCCTTTCAACTCGACTACGCCCCGCATTTGGGCATGTTCAAGAACAGTGCGGGGGAGGATCCCCTGGATCAGCTGAACTTTATGGCCGACCAGGGATTCAGGGCCTTTGAGGACAACGGCATGAAGGGAAGGACGGTCGAATTACAGCGCAAAATGGCCAATCTCATGGAAAAAAGAGGATTGCGGATGGGGGTCTTTGTGGCCCATGAAATCTCCTGGAGCAAGCCCAATCTCACCAATGGAGACCCTGCCCTTCGGGAAAAGTTCCTCAAGGAGATAAAAGATTCCATCGAAGTTGCCAAAAGGGTGAATGCCCAATGGGTCACCGTGGTCCCGGGCCATGTGGACCTACGGCTGAGGCTGGGCTATCAAACGGCCCATGTCGTGGAAAGCCTTAAACGGGCCTCGGCCCTATTGGAGCCCCACGGAATCGTCATGGTCCTAGAACCCCTGAACTTTAGGGACCATCCTGGACTCTTCCTCACGGACAGCCCCCAGGCCTATGAGATCTGCAAGGCCGTGGACAGTCCCAGCTGCAAGATCCTTTTTGACATTTACCACCAACAGATCCAGGAAGGCAATCTCATACCCAATATCGATGCCAGCTGGGACGAAATAGCCTATTTTCAGGTGGGCGACAACCCCGGCAGAAAGGAACCCACCACGGGGGAGATCAATTACAGGAACGTGTTCAAGCATATCCACGAAAAGGGATTCAGCGGCGTGGTCGGCATGGAACACGGAAATTCCAAGCCCGGTAAGGAAGGGGAACTGGCCGTGATCGAAGCCTATAGGCAGAGTGATTCCTTTTAATTTTTAAACGTACAATGAAAACGATATTTTCCATTCTGACCCTTTTGTTACTCCCTTTTGTGCCCAATGCCCAACAATTGGAGGAATATGTTCAGGACCTTCCGGGAACTGAACTTGAAATTCCCATGGCGGCGATTCCCGGGGGAAGTTTTACCATGGGGAGCCCAAAAACCGAAGTTGGAAGAAATGGGGACGAAGGCCCTACACGAAAAATGGAACTGGAAGCGTTCTGGATGTCCAAATACGAGGTCACCTGGGACCTATACAAACTCTTTTTGCAACGTTCCTTGGACGGGCAGGCCCATGAAAAGGGCAAGGAAGTCGACCTGGATGTGGATGCGGTGAGTTCGGCCACGGTCCCCTATGTCGATATGAGCCTGGGCATGGGAACCGGTGAGGGAATGCCCGTTGGGAATGTCACCTTTAAGGCGGCCCAACAATTTTGCAAATGGCTTTCCGCCCTAACGGGACGTTTTTACCGTCTTCCCACCGAAGCCGAATGGGAATATGCGGCAAGGGCCGGAAGTGTTGAAGCTTATTTCTTCGGGAACGATCCCAAGGAACTCGAAGCCTATGCCTGGTACGCTTCCAACAGTGGAAACAGCTATCAAATTGTGGGTCAGAAGTTGCCCAATCCCCATGGCTTGCACGACATCTATGGCAACGTTTCCGAATGGTGCATGGACCAATACGGACCCGAGGGCTATCCCACAGAGGGCAAGGCATTTGAAGCCGTAACAAAGGAATATCCCATAGTGGTCCGGGGAGGGTCCTTCAAGGATGGACCCGAGGCCTTGAGAAGTGCCTCGAGGCAGGGGTCCCATCCCAATTGGAAGGTTCGGGATCCCCAGTTTCCCAGGAGCCAATGGTGGTTCACCGATGCGGGCTTTGTGGGCTTTAGGGTCGTAAGACCGCTTCAAGCACCCTCCCCGGAAGCGTATTCCATCTATTGGGGCACGGAGTAAAAAGCCTGGAAAGAGTCGTTCCCTTGTTGTATCTCCCTTCCCCAAAGATTGTGGTTCGCTTTTGATAATTCCGTATATTTAAGGGATGGCACAAAACGACAGGAGGCCACAGTAACCCTAGGAAGGAAGTAGTATTACCAAAGGGATGGACATCCATATATGATCCAACCCTACTTGGGCTTTTTGCACAAATTGTACCCCTTCCCAAAATGAATTGCCCATGGGGGTCATGCGCTATCCCTATGAGAACCAAAACCCGAATGAATATGAATGAACTGAGAGGAGTACACCATGTAACGGCCATTACCAGCAATGCTGAAAAGAACTACGACTTTTTTACCCATATTCTGGGAATGCGCTTGGTGAAAAAAACGGTGAACCAGGACGATATCCAAACCTATCATCTATTCTTTGCCGATGATAGGGGCAATGCCGGGACGGATATGACCTTCTTTGACTTTCCCGGCATTCCGAAAGGGGTGCACGGAACCGATGAAATTTCAAAAACTTCCTTTCGGGTTCCCAAGGATGCGGCCCTCGACTATTGGGTCAAGAGGTTTGATCGTCTGGACGTAAAACACGATGGCATCACCCAGCAATTCGGGAAGAAAACCCTCTCATTCGTCGATTTTGACGACCAACGCTACCAACTGATATCTGATGAGTCGAACCAAGGCGTGGAATCCGGCACTCCTTGGCAAAAGGGTCCAATTCCCCTGGAACATGCCATTACCGGCCTGGGTCCGGTATTTGTCCGGATTTCCGATTTCGATTTCCTCAAGGAGCGTTTGGAATCGGTCCTTATGCTCAGGGAAACGGATCGAGAAGATGACTTCCACCTTTTCGAGATGGGGGACGGGGGCAATGGGGCCTCCATTATCGTGGAGCACAATCGGGACCTTCCCAGGGCCCGTCAAGGGTATGGCTGTGTACACCATGCGGCCTTCCGTGTGGCCGATCGGGAGGAATTGGACCAATGGATCGAACGTTTGGGGCAAATGGGCCTGCCGTCCTCAGGATATGTGAACCGCTACTTTTTCGAGTCGCTCTACGCCAGGATCGCACCGCAGATCTTGTTCGAGTTCGCCACGGATGGTCCCGGCTTTATGGGGGACGAGCCCTACGAGACCCTGGGGGAGAAATTGTCCCTGCCCCCCTTTTTGGAGGCCAAACGCGGAGCGATCGAAAGTATGGTACGGCCCATTGATACGGTCAGGAGTACCAAAGAGTACACCAAGGAATAAAAAGGGTAATGGAAAGGCCCTTCCCTTCCCAACATAGTCAAACGCAACGATCATAATTTATGGATGACGTCAAATCGGAACTGAACGATAAAGGCCAGGGAAGCTTCCTCATTATGGATGGGAAGGAACAATTGGCCGAAATGGCCGTGGGAATCGCAGAGGATACCCTTACGGTATACCATACCGAGGTATCCCCCAAGGCCCAGGGCATGGGCTATGCAAAAAGACTGTTGGGAGCCATGGTGGAACATGCATGGGCCAACCGTTTAAGGGTGATTCCATTATGTCCCTATGTATATTCACAATTCAAACGCCATCCCGGGGAATTTGCGGACCTGTGGAAAGGGTGACAAACAAAAATCCGCCCTAGAGGGTGGAGATCAAATCCATCGATCATGCACACAAGACATATCATTGAAGCAGGCAAGGAATTGGATCCAGCCCGTAGGGTCTTGGTCCTATTGCACGGAAGGGGCAGCAACGCCAGGGACATACTTTCCCTCGCTTCCCATTTGGAGGTTGGGGATTTTAGCCTTCTGGCCCCTCAGGCAACCAACAATACTTGGTATCCCTATTCCTTTTTGGTGCCCACTTCCCAAAACGAGCCGTGGCTGTCCTCGGCATTGCATTTGCTGGGGGAATTGGTGGAAGAGCTCCTGGGCAAGGGCATTCCCAAGGAACATATCTATTTCTGCGGATTTTCCCAAGGTGCCTGTCTGGCCTTGGAGTTCGTGACAAGCAATGCGGACCGCTTTGGGGGCGTGGCCGCATTCAGTGGGGGGCTGATCGGGGAGGAGGTCAAACCTGAAGACTATCAAGGGGACTTCAAGGGGACCCCGATCTTTATCGGGACCAGCGATCCCGATCCCCATATCCCCGTACAGCGGTTTTACGCCACCATTGAGATCTTGGAGGCGATGAATGCCGACCTGGACCGTAAGGTTTATGACCAAATGGGGCATACCATCAACCAGGATGAGATCGACCGTGCCAACAGCCATGTTTTCCAGCCTTCCAAATCCAAATAGATGGAAGGGTTCAAATTGACAAGGGTCTATAGCGATAGGGAAGGTGATAGCCATTTTGAAGT
>CALDPL010000405.1 GCA_937911965.1 uncultured Allomuricauda sp.
CCACCTCTCCACCAGTGGGCGAAGCGGGGTAATCCCCATTGCCGCCCCTTTGGGCGAGAGCCTCGAGAAGCGCAGGGGGGATTTCCGAATCGCCTTGGGTGCCACACCCGATGGTCAGCATGAGACCCAGGGTCGCACTGCCGAAGCACCACTGTAGAATCGGCTTGCCCACTGTCCTCCTACGGCCGCGGTTCACTCAGCGGGGGCTGCCGGCGGCGGTGGTGCGAGCCCTGGATCGAATTCGAGCTCGTCCACTCGGTTGCTATCGAGGACGTGCTTTGGAGGGTTGCGTATGCCTGATACCAGACCTACCCAGCTCAGCATTCGCAGCACATAGTAGGAGATATCGATTTCCCACCAGTAGAACCCCTGATTGGTCGAAGACTGGTAGTAATGGTGGTTGTTGTGCCACCCCTCCCCTAAGGTGACCAAGGCCAACAACAATGAGTTGCGGCTAGTGTCCTTGGTTGCGTAACGGCGCGTTCCAAACACGTGCATGAGCGAGTTGATCGAGAACGTACCGTGGTAAAGCAACACCGTGGACAAGAAGAAGCCGCAAAACAGCATGCTCCAACCGCCGACCAAGAACACGCCTATCCCGAGTAGGATGGGCGGCACGAGATGAAAGGTGTTGAGCAACCGGAGCTCGGGATACTTCGCAAAATCCTTGATCCACTTCCACTCGGTCTCATCGTATTTGGAACTCACGATCCATCCAACGTGACTCCACCACACGCCGTCCTTGGGAGAATGCACGTCGCGTTCGGTATCGCTAAACTTGTGATGCATCCGGTGATGCGAGGCCCACCACAGAGGCCCCTTCTGGGCGCAGGTGGTACCTCCGAATGCCATCAGGAACTGCATGACCCGCCCCATCGTGTACGAACGGTGGGAGAAATAGCGGTGGTACACACCGGTGATGAAAAACATCCTCACGCCATACAAGCCAAAACAGACCGCTAGGTCCGCCAAGCTTGGCGGAAACCAAAGCATGCCGAGCGGCGCCAGATGCAGGAGCAGGAACGGGATCGACTTGATCAAATGTGGCCGGGTCTCGGAGCGCGACAGTGTTCGGTGCATACGTGTGAAGATTCTAGCGACGGCTGTGTCATGGACGGGTCATACGCTCGTCATTTCAGGGTTTTCGGGGCCGCTATGAGAGTTTTAGCGGACACATCGGGCGCGCCTAGCCCACAACCGCCGCGCGTTGCGCCATTTGCGTGCCTTTCCGCCGCACGGATGCGTGCAGTTTTGGAGCATTGCTTCCTCGTCCTCTCGGCGGGCCCCCAGGTAGCGGCGTGCCGTTCGGGTACTCCTGCAAGAAAATGACGCGGCGCGGCTGATTCGAGGGACCCAACAGCCGTAACCCTAGGCGTAGGAGAACAACGCGGCGCGACGTTACCCCACTCATCTGTTGGAGGAGAACATGTCTTATAAGAAGCAGAGATCCGTTCGAAATTTCGCGGCTACCGCCCTATGCGGTGCCCTGTGTAGCTTGTTAGCACCCACCGGCCTGGTTCACGCGGTTCCGCTGGCCCCGGTTGAGCAAAGCGACAAGGACGTGCAGGCGCAATTCCTGGCGCTTGTAGCAAAATTCGACAAGGCTGTTGGTCGCGCGAAGAAGCAGGCTTACTCGTCCGATGTACAGCTCAAGAAGTTAAAGAAGCGCGTAGAAGCCGCTGGTTGGCGCGTGACTGCCGCTCGGGAGCGCTTTGACAAGACTCAGTCCGAGCTCGCCAGCACCAACGACTCTGGCAAGATCAATAAGCTAAAGCAGAGACTTGCAGCCGACCGTCGCTTGCTCGAGATAGATGCTGGAAAGTTAACAGAACTACTGAACGACAGTCAGGGCTCTCAGGCGACGTCAAGTGAGATCTTGGAAGGCCTGCGACCACTTCGAGACGACGTGGCGATCGAAGCTGACCGCTTTACGCCGTCCGAGCCGGGACAAAAGAAGGCGGTTCGCCTGCTAGCAGATGCCGCGTGGGCGATCGAGCGTCTCGAAACGCTCGTCGAGGAATTCAAGACTGAGTTTGATGCGCCTGCCAATGAGGTTCTCGAGCGCGCAAACGTGCAGTGAAGCAAAGGCGGCGAGCTGCCTGAGCTCGCTCTAGCGAGTCATTCTATCGCAGGCGATGGTGACTGCTCTGGCGATGCGTTGGATGGCGGAACGTCATTCGAGTCAAGGGCGAAGCGCACGATGACACTGGCGTTAAGTTCAAGAGAGCCTGTCTCGACGGGGACACTCGACTTGGCATCGCGTGCAAAGAGCATCCCGGCTGGCTGCGGTCCCGGCGAGCCAGCTCCTTGCTCCTCGATGCTTATGATGCGGCCCAGGCGAACGCCGCTTCTCTGGGCCAAGCGCTGTGCCTTGTTCAACGCGTCTTCGATAGCCTCGTCGCGAGCTTGAAAAAGCAAGGGCTCAGGTTTATCGAGCTGCAGATCAACGCCCCAAATCGAATTCGCCCCAGCTGCCGTGGCCGCCGTCAATACTTCTCCAAGTCGATTCAAATCCCGTACCTTGATTCGCAGGGTGTTGTTTACTACGAACCAACCCTGAGCAACCGGTTGCTCTGGTGGAGACGGCTGATTCGGCTCGGACGCAGTCTTGCTATCTGGAGCTTGCGTTGCCCCCGCTGCTCGTGGCCTCGCGTCGGCTCGGTAGTCGGTGGGCGGACGTTCGTATGAAATGCTGAAGTTGTTGGTCTGCAGATCCGCGTCCTGAACTCCCATCGCTTTCAGGTTGGCAACGAGCAGACTCATCTGCTTGTTGTTAAGTTCGACTGCGCGTTGTGGGTTTGCATCCCTGACCTCCACTCCCACGTTGGCAATGGCGATGTCGGGCTCAGCAACGGCACGCCCTGTTCCAACCACGGTCAGGCCATAGCTATCAGGGGTCTTGGCCTCGTTGACGACTTCCGTGCACGCGACCAAAGTCGGAAGCATGCACAGCAGTAGTCGGCCGGCCCAATTCCGGCGGTAGGGCTGGTTGCACGGGGCAACGGTGAACAAGGAGGTTCGCGAATTTGCGCTCATGTGGCGTTCATAACCTGCCTTTTCGCGGCTCACAACTAGGGCAGATGCCCCCGGGCAGTTTGGCACATGGGCATCCTAGATAGCCGCACCACGTCCCGGAGGAGCCCAAACCGATGCGCTCCGGCCCGGCGGACTAACGGGCAGCGTGACTCGAGCGCGCCTGTCTTGAGCATGCCGACACGTTGCCCGCGTGGGAACTGCTTTGTGCGTCTCTCGGTTTGTCGCTAGAGACGTTCGCCAGAGCTGTCGCATGATAGAAGTTGAACGCTTGTCCAAGATCTACGGCGCCCGGTACGCCGTCCGCGACCTCGACTTCTCAGTTGGTCGCGGAACGGTGGTCGGTTTCTTGGGCCCTAACGGTGCCGGCAAAACGACTACACTGCGCATCATCGCCGGGTTTTTGGGCGCGAGTGCGGGACGTGTTCGAGTCGCTGGCATTGATGTGAGCGAGCACCCACTGGCGGCGCGGGGCAAGCTCGGGTACATGCCGGAGCAGTGCCCGGCCTATCCGGAGATGCGCGTGCACGAGTACCTCGCGTTTCGCGCCCAGCTCAAGCGGGTGCCCGCGCGTAACCGCCAAGCCGCAGTCCAACGGGTGATGGACCGCGTGCACCTGGCGCACCGGGCGGAGACGCTGATCGGACATCTATCGAAGGGCTACCGCCAACGGTTGGGCCTGGCGGACGCCTTGCTCGGGGATCCCGACCTCTTGATCTTGGACGAGCCGACGTCTGGCTTGGATCCGAATCAGGTGCGGGAGGTGCGGCAGGTGATCCGGGAGCTGGGCGAGCAGCACACGGTGGTCGTCTCCAGCCAGCACGCCCCCGACATCGACCTGAAGGAACTGGAAGAAATCATGAAAACCATTAAAGAAGAGGAACAATGATCACCTATATCCTGGAAATCCTGGCATTTCAATTGGTCTTTTTGTTGGCCTACGACCTTTTTCTAAGGAAGGAAACCTTCTTTGGATGGAACCGTTTCTACCTCCTGGGTTCCTTTGTACTTTCCCTGGTCCTGCCCTGGATAAAATTGGAAGTCCTCAGTACCCCTATGCCGGAGGAATTGGGCGGGGTGACCCTCTTTTTGACCCAATTGGACCCTGTAGTAGTGTCCCCTGGGAATCACGAACCGGGGTTTTGGGCCTCCCTTCCTTGGTTTTATTGGATTCTTGCCCTTGGAAGCCTATTGGCCGCCTTTTCGTTTGCCATCAAGCTCTCCCGTATAGGGCGTTTGAAGCGCGAAGGGAAGGTGGAACGCTTTCCCGACTTTGTCAAGATCACCGTGGCAGGGAGCAGTCTGGCCTTCTCTTTTTTCAAGAACATCTTTTTGGGGGAAGAGATCCAAAGGGATCGGGCACGGGAGCAGCGGGTCTTGGCCCATGAGCTGGTGCATGTGAGGGGGTACCACAGCCTGGACCACATCTTTTTTGAACTGGCCCGGATCCTGTTTTGGTTCAATCCCCTGGTGTACCTCTATCAATGGAGAATGGCGGAACTCCACGAGTTCATTGCCGATGCCCAGGTGGTCAAGACCGAGAGGCGGGATCACTTTCAGCTGTTGCTTTCCCAAGCCTTCGAGACCCATAACATCAGTTTTGTAAATCAATTTTTTCATAAATCACTGATCAAAAAACGAATTCTCATGATACAGAAAAACCGATCAAAGGCCGTTTGGCAGTTAAAGTATGTATTGTTGTTGCCCCTGGTTTTGGGGATGTTGTTCTATACCTCCTGTGAAGGTGAAAGGCCTTCAGTGCCCGAATCGACCCAAGGGAATTCCCTGGATCCATCGATCGAACATACCACCGATGGGGTATTGGAGACCTATACCTTGCGTGTCGGAGATCTGGATGCACTCACCCAAGATGAAGAACGCCTCAGATCTGAACTTTTGGACAAGACTTTAAAATCCATGGATAAAGGAGTCATAAAGATGGTTGATGAAAATCAAAAATCGATACAATTAACGATTGAAAAGGGCGATATCAAAAGCGTCCATGTGGATAAATCCAAAGACAATGGGGTTTCCATCCATAGTTTCCCGGACAAGGAACCAACTTCCACAAAGGAACTTTCGGTTCCCTTTGCCGTGATCGACCAGGTACCCGTATTCCCGGGCTGTGAGGACGCAAAGGACCAAAAAGCCTGTTTCCAGGAGAAGTTGCAGCAGCATGTCATCGATACGTTCCGCTATCCCGAAGAAGCCTTTGACAAGGACATTCAGGGCAGGGTGTCCGTAATGTTCATTGTGGGTACCGATGGATCCATTGTGGATATCATGACCCGGGGTCCGCATGAACTTTTGGAAGGGGAGGCCAGGCGGATCATAGGGGAATTGCCCCAAATGCAGGCCGGGAAACACAATGGAAAAGTGGTTAAGGTCCCCTTTTCGATCCCCATTACCTTTAAGTTGCACCACGGTTAAGAGGACCGGGCTGCCAAAACGACCAAAACCTCGGACGGAATAAATGTGTCTGGCACGAGCAATATGGTGGACAACAGATCGATATACCGTGGGAGAATCACCGATGGGGCTTCGCTGGCCCTGCCCGGGGCCACGGTTTCCGTCGAGGGTTCCCAAGCAGGGACGGTTTCGGACTTTGACGGCAACTTTGCCATCGCCGCATCTCCGGGGGATGTCGTGAAAATCCAATACACCGGGCTTTCCAGCAAAACCATGGTGGTGCCGAAATCTGAATTGTAACTTAATACTAAAAGAGTTGGTTTTACTGGAGACCCTACCCGTGTATTGTTTTCCTTAACCACGGATCGGTATCATGGCGGGGGTACAGTTCCAGGATCCGGCTTTTGTGAAAAACTCTGGAATCTTACCCGAAAATCCTCGACTCCATAGGAGAGTGGGCCAAAAAATGCATATCGGAGCTCCGGGAGGAAATCCATTACGGGGAACCCTAGTTTCTTTAAAATATCGTAATTTCAGCCAAATTCTTGGGGCGGTTATGCGGAAGATATGCCTGTTATGCTGTTTTGGCCTGCTTGTATCCTGTGAACTTTTTATGACCAAGGAAGAACGGGCCCGAAACCTGGTGAACGAGGAGCTTTTGTCCATCGATTGGAACGATGTGGACCAATACCCCCTTTTCGAAGCCTGTGATGAAACCGCGGTGAAAGAGGCCCAAAGGGAGTGTTTTCAAAATGAAATGGCCGAGTATTTTTCCGAAGCCTTGGCAGGCCTGGCCTTCGAAGTGGAGCAGGATGTCAACGATACACTGTATATCGATTTTTTGATCGACGAGCACGGCTTTATCTCGGTCTTGGAGGTAGGGGAGCAGTCGGAGGCCCTCAAGGAAATAAAGGATTTCAAAACCAAGATCGCCCAGCGTCTGAACGATTTGACCACCGTGGCCCCGGCATTAAAGCGGGGCAGCCCGGTGAGTCTGAGGTTCAGGTTGCCGCTGCTCTTAAATACAGATTGAACATTGGCCACGGAAAAAATCATATTGGGAATAGACCCCGGGACCACCATCATGGGTTTTGGGATTATCAAGGTGGTCCACAAACAGATGCACTTCATCCAAATGAACGAATTGTTGCTCAAAAAGTATACGGATCCCTATATCAAGCTCAAACTGATCTTTGACCGTACCTTGGAGCTTATCGATACCTACAATCCGGATGAAATCGCCATTGAGGCCCCCTTTTATGGCAAGAACGTACAATCCATGCTGAAGTTGGGTCGCGCCCAGGGCGTGGCCATGGCCGCAGGGCTTTCCCGACAGGTCCCCATAACGGAATACATGCCCAAAAAGATCAAGATGGCCATTACCGGAAACGGAAATGCCAGTAAGGAACAGGTGGCAAAAATGCTTCAGAACCTTTTGAAACTCAAGGAACTGCCCAAGAACCTGGACAGTACGGATGGCCTGGCGGCAGCGGTCTGCCACTTTTACAATGAGGGCAGGCTCGAGGTCGGCAAAAGCTATTCGGGCTGGGAAGCCTTTGTCAAGCAGAACCCGGATAAGCTGCACTAAGATGGCCGGGATATACCTCCATATTCCCTTTTGCAAGCAGGCTTGCCACTATTGTGATTTCCATTTCTCCACCCAATTGGGAAAAAAGGGGGCCATGGTAGGGGCCCTTGTACGGGAATTGGAGCTCCGAAAGGATGAGGTATCCGAAGAGATCGAGACCATTTATTTTGGGGGTGGGACCCCCTCATTGCTCGACGGACCGGAAATCGATCTGTTGATTTCCACCATTTATAAAAATTATAGGGTAATCGAAGCTCCGGAAATCACCCTGGAGGCCAATCCCGATGACCTTTCCCCAGCGGCCGTGGACCAATTGTCAAAGGGCCCGATCAATCGGCTGAGCATCGGGATACAATCCTTCTTCGACCGGGACCTGCAATGGATGAACCGGGCACACAGTGCCGCCGAGGCCGAGCGTTCCCTGGAAGGGGCCAAGGCCCATTTTGACAATATTACCATCGACCTCATCTACGGAATACCCGGAATGGACCACAATCGATGGAGGGAAAATATCGATAAGGCCCTGTCCTATGGACTTCCCCATATTTCGAGTTACGCCCTGACCGTGGAACAGGGTACGGCATTGCACAGTTTCATCAAAAAGGGAAAGTTCCCCGATGTGGAGCAGGGGCATGCCCGGGAACAGTTCGAGATACTGATGGAGGTCTTGGAGGGAGCCGGTTACATCCATTATGAGATTTCCAATTTTGGGAAAGAGGGGTACTTCTCCAGAAACAATGCCGCCTATTGGCTGGGCAAAAAGTATCTGGGAGTCGGTCCCTCGGCCCATTCCTTCGATGGGGAACATCGCAGCTGGAACATTGGGAACAATCCCAAGTACATCAAGAGTATCCTGGAGGACGTCCTTCCAAGGGAAGTGGAGACCCTGAGCCTGAGGGACCGCTACAATGAATTTGTGATGACCGGCCTGCGTACCCTATGGGGGATTTCCCTGGATCGGGTGGGATCCGAGTTCGGGCCTTCCTACCTGGAGTATATCCATGGGCAGTCGGTCAAGTATTTGGAACAGGGACTGCTCGAATTGGCGGATAACAGCTTGCGAACCACAAAAAAGGGGAAATTTTTGGCCGACGGCATCGCATCAGATCTGTTTTTTGTTACTTTGGAAAAATGATTGCAACCCTGGGGCACCCTGCCCGTGAATATCGAATCGATCTGTCCAGGCCCCTGGATATTTCCATTGCCCTGAGGGGCGGGGAACACAATGTGAATGCCTGGTATCTGGATGCTCCGAGGATCGAGCCCCATAGGCAGGATGGTTTTGTCGGACAGGTGTCCCAAGGGGGTTCCACCAATTTCAACGATATCTGGTTCAATCCCCATTCCCATATGACCCATACGGAATGTCTTGGCCATATCACCGAGGCCTTCCATTCGGTCAACGACAAACTGAAAAAGTATTTTTTTACGGCCGAACTCAGAAGTCTGACTCCGGAACCCATGGGGGAAGACCTTGTCATTTCAGAAAAGCAATTGGCCCGGGCCCTGGGTGGGAACAGGCCCGAGGCCGTGGTGATCCGCACCCTGCCCAATGGGGAAGACAAACGCCACAGTACACATTCCAATACCAATCCCCCCTATCTTCTGGAGGAGGCCGCCCGCTTTCTCGTTAGGTGCGGGGTGGACCATTTGTTGATCGACCTGCCCTCTGTGGACCGGGAACGCGATGGTGGGGCCCTATTGGCCCACAGGGCATTTTGGAACATGGCGGGGGAGCCCAGGACCGCGTCCACCATAACCGAACTGATCTATGTGCCCGATCGGATACTGGACGGCAGCTATATCCTGGAACTGCAGTTGGCACCCATGGAAAACGATGCCAGCCCCAGCAGGCCCATACTCTATGAACTGTTGAAATCATGAAGACATCGATCAAATTGGAGGAGTTTATGATGCTGGTCCTCGGGCTGTATCTGTTCAGCCTATTGGACTATGCCTGGTGGTGGTTCCCCGTGCTTATCCTGGCCCCGGATATCGGGATGTTGGGCTATCTGGCGGGAAACAGGGTGGGGGCATTTTGTTACAATCTCTTTCACCACAAGGGGGTGGCCCTTGCGATCTATCTGTTGGGAACCTACTTTTCAATACCTTTGTGCCAGTTGATCGGGACGATCCTGTTTTCCCATTCCGCCCTGGACCGGGTCTTTGGATATGGGCTGAAATATGAAAAAGGGTTCAAGTTCACCCATTTGGGTGAAATAGGGAAAAACAATGAGTGATTTGGTTGATACCTTGTTGGGACTGATATTGGGGGCCATTCTGATGTACTGGCTCTTTTCCCTTTTTGGAAAAAAGAAAAACAGGGAAGTCACCGAACAACAGTCCACGATTCTATTGGAAAAGATAAGGAGTGTCTGCAAGTTGGTTTCCGTGGAAGGGGATTTCGCCGAGATTTTTCATTATGAGAACACCAAGGACAGCTTTATGAAGTTGTTCGCCTCCAAGAAAAAGGCCCTGGTCGTGGTCAAGGCCAAGGCACATATTGGCTATGATCTGGGCAAGTTGAGTTTAAGGGCGGATACCGAGGGGAAGCGCGTCATCCTGGAACATTTTCCACAGCCCGAGGTGCTATCGATAGAACCGGACCTTCAATTCTACGACATCAAAAACGGGATATTCAACAGTTTCTCGCCCACGGACCTGACCCAGGTCAACCAAGAGGCCAAGAGATTGATCCGGGAGAAGATCCCCGAAAGTGGCTTGATGGAAACCGCCCGAAAGGAGGCGCTTCAAGCCGTTCTGTTGGTGGAGAAGATCGTGGAGACCATTGGGTGGAAACTGGATTATTCCGCCCTGGAAATATCGAACAAGGAAAAACAATCATTGGAACAATAGGAATTATGAGGATTATTTTGACACTGCTCCTGATGGGGGCATTTTCCCTGGGCCAGGCCCAGGATTTGGACCGACAGGACCGTTTTGACCACGAATTTGCCCATGTGGTATATTTCTGGTTCAAGAATCCGGACAGCCAGGCCGATCGGGCGACCTTTGAGGCGTCCCTGACCAAGTTCCTCAACAATTCGAAATTCGCCAAGACCAAATTTATCGGCAAACCGCCCAAGGCCATCAGGGGGGTGGTGGACGATTCCTTTACCTATTCCCTGATCCTCAGCTTTGATTCCCCAGAGGCCCAGGAGGCCTATCAGGGGGAAGCGGCCCATTTGGTCTTTGTCGAGGAATGTGAGGCCCTTTGGGAAAAGGTCACCGTGTATGATTCAGAAGGTATTTAGGGATGGATGTGGAGGAGTTCAGGGCGCTCTGCCTGGCCAAAAAAGGGGTGAGTGAGGAAGTTCCCTTTGGGCCGGAGAACCTGGTGTACAAGGTGATGGGGAAAATGTTTGCCCTGCTTCCCTTGGACGGGGTTCCGGTGCAGGCCAACCTGAAATGC
>CALDPL010000406.1 GCA_937911965.1 uncultured Allomuricauda sp.
AGAAGTCTCCGCATCGTATTTGTACACCAGCTCCGTCCCCATGGTGAACTGGGGCTTGATATCGGTCAGTGCCCCGGGCCAAAAGTTGTTCTGCAGGATGCTTACCTTGACCTCGCTCTTGGGGTTCACCACCTGGAAGCCCGAAGTGTTGATGGTGAACTGCAATACCTGTTTATCGTTGAGATGGTCAAAGTCCCGGGACCGTTTCACGGTGGCGCCCACCCGAACGGCATCCCTATAGACCACAAACCTCCTGGAGAACTGCAGTTCTCCCGAGCTGTCGTAAATTTCCAAAAGGTGGTTGCCGCTGAGTTTCAGGCCCACATTTTCATTGGGAATCTGAAGCCGGTAATTGGAATAGGGCTGCAAGGTGCCGTAACTGTTTCCATAATCTGTGATACGTTGGTTGTCCATGCCGTTGAGGTATTGGGACTTGAGCAGTTGGGAGGGGGTCCAGTCGTAATCACAGTGAACGATCTTATAATAGTAATCGGCCTCCCTGGCGGTCAGATCGTCAAATTCCAAGATCAAGGATTCCCCAATCCGCAATACCGGGAACTGGTCCCCTGAGGGCCCCTTGAAAATGACCGTCTTGATATGGGAAGGGGGTTCCACTTCCAATTGAACTTGGGCAAAGGGGGCCTGGGCAAAAAAACAGAGGAAGACCAATAGGGCTAAACTGCGCATCGGAGGCTTTGGTTTGGGCAAAGTTAATCAAAAATTGGGCCGTACTGCTTTAGGGACAAACATTCGGGTGATGGAGGATAATATTTCAGAATAATTATGAAAACTATCCTTTAAGTGCTAAATTTGCGTTCGATTTTGATAACATAAGGTCTACAATAATATGTCCAAAGACATTAGGATTCGAAAGGGGTTGGACATCAACCTCGTTGGGGCTGCAGAACAGACTACTTCCAAAGCCGTTACCAGTAACGTTTATTCCCTAAACTTGGACGATTTCCACGGAATCACTCCCAAAATGTTGGTAAAACAAGGCGAAAAGGTGAAAGCCGGAGAGCCTATCTTCTACAACAAGAACAAGGAGGAGATGCATTTTGTTTCCCCGGTGAGCGGGGAGCTTGTGGAAATTGTACGGGGGGCCAGGAGAAGGATCACCAATTTGAGGATTCTCGCGGGCCAGGAGCAGGAGTACCTGATCAACAAGATCCCGGATTTGGACACCGCCCAGGCACCCGCGATCAAGGACTTTCTTCTACAGAGCGGGGGATGGCCCTTCATCAAACAGCGTCCCTATGACGTGATCGCGGATCCGGACGAAACACCCAAGGCCATTTTTATATCGGCCCTCAACACCGCACCCCTGGCCGCCGACGTGGACTACGTCCTTCGGGGCAAGGAACAGGAATTGCAAACGGCCATCACCGCCCTGGGGAAATTGACCCCTGGAAAGATCCATGTGTCGGTGGGAAAATCCGGGCGATCTCCCTTTGCCGAACTGAAGGGAATCGAATTGCATCGGGTATTCGGACCCCATCCGGCCGGTTTGGTCGGTACCCAGATCAACAAGATCGATCCAGTGAACAAAGGGGAGGTCGTATGGACCATTTCGCCCCAGGACCTGATCATTATGGGGGAACTTCTCCTGACCGGGAAGTTCAATGCCGAGAGGACGGTGGCCCTGGCCGGATCCGTCATCAAGGCCCCAAAATACTACACCACCAAAATCGGGGCGGAACTCTCCACCTTTTTATATGCCAGTGGGGTGAAGTCGGACCGTTTCAGGCTCATCAATGGGGATGTGCTCACCGGCGGCAAAACCGATCCTGAAGGCCATTTGGGCTTTTACAACAACACGGTGACCGCCATTCCGGAAGGGGACGATTACGAGCTCTTTGGATGGAACAAACCGATATTCAACAAAATATCCACTACAAGGGCCCTGACCTTTTCCTGGTTGCAGCCCAATAAGAAGTACGATCTGGACACCAATACCAATGGGGAGCACCGGGCCTTTGTGGTCACCGGGCAATACGAACAGGTATTTCCATTGGACATCTATCCCCTTCACCTGTTGAAGGCCTGTATGGTAAAAGACCTTGACGAAATGGAGCAATTGGGGCTCTATGAAGTCGCCCCGGAGGACTTTTCCCTGACCGAATTTATATGTATTTCCAAACAACCCCACCAACAGATCATCCGCGCAGGTTTGGACCTGTTGCAAAAAGAACTAGGATAATATGGGCATGAAAGAAAAATTACACCGGCTAAAGCTCAAATACCAGGGCAAAAAGATGGCTCCGGCCTTCAATGCCCTGCACACCTTTCTGTACACCCCGAACGAGACGACCCATAACGGGTCGCACATTCGTGGGGCGGACGACCTCAAGCGGACCATGAACACCGTGATCATGGCCTTGATCCCCTGTCTGCTCTTTGGGATGTTCAATACGGGTTACCAACATTTTTCAGCGATCAATGGATTCCCTGCTGAGTTTTCCCTAATGGAACATTTCCTGACCTGGGACAACTTCTGGCTGGGACTGGTCACGATTCTTCCCCTATTGATCGTTTCCTATGGGGTTGGTCTGGGCATTGAGTTCCTGT
>CALDPL010000407.1 GCA_937911965.1 uncultured Allomuricauda sp.
TGGCATAGCGGCTTGCAGCTTGTTCTGCACCTGTACCTGGGCCTTGTCCAGGTCGGTGCCCAGTTCAAAGGCGATCTGCAGGGTGACCCGTCCGTCGGCCGAGGATTGGGAGGTCATATAGATCATGTCCTCCACCCCGTTGATTTCCTTTTCCAAAGGGGAGGCGACCGTTTGCGAAAGGGTCTTGGCATTGGCTCCGGGATAAACTGCGGTCACCTCTATGGTGGGGGGTGCCACATCCGGGAACTGGGAGGTGGGCAGGGAAAAATAGGCCAGCCCCCCGACCAGAAGGATCAGTATGCTCAATACGGCCGCAAAAATGGGCCTGTTTATAAATATGTGGCTAAATTTCATTTTTGTACAGTTAATTGTTGTTGCCAAGGCGGCCCCAAGATCGATCGTTGAACGAATCGATCCGGGGCGATCTTGGCCGAAGGGCTTCAAATGAGCCGTTCGCCTTTTGATTGATGATGATGATCAATGTACCACCGCCAATTCGGTACCCTGTACCGAGATCGACGATTTCTTGGGGGTCACAGCCATCCCGGGTCCTATTTTCTGTAGGTTGTTGGTGATGAGCCTGTCCTGGGGGCTGAGTCCCTCCCTTACGATCCTGAGTCCGTTGCTGTGCAGCGGTCCGAGGGTCACGTTTTTGCTTTCCACCCGGTTGTCCTCCCCCAGTACGTATACGAAGCGAAGGGATTGGTTGGTGCCGATGATCTCATCGGGCACCATGATGGCCGGGTGCTCGGCACTTCCCACCAAGCGGGCCTTGCCGAACATGCCGGGCTCCAACAAATGGTCCCTGTTGGGGAGTACGGCACGGCTTTCAATGGTCCCCGACCCCCGATCGATCTCATTGTCGACAAAGTCCAGGGTGGCCTTGTGCAGGAAGCCCTCCTCATCCGAAAGCTTGATTTCCACGGGAAGGGCCTCGGTACGGGCATCCCCGCGCTTTCCTTCCTTGGCCAATCGGACGTATTTAAGGTAATCGGATTCACTGCCCGTAAAATAAAAATGGATGGGACTGGTGGCCACGATGGTGGTCAAAAGGCTGGAATTGGCACTGCCCCCGTCCACCAGGTTTCCAGGATTTATCAATTCCCTTCCAACAAGGCCCGTAATGGGGGCCTTGACCTCGGTGAATTCCAGGTTCAGACTGGCCCGGTCCACTTGGGCCTGGGCCAACTGCACCCCGGCCAGGGCATGGGCAACGGCCTGTTGCCTGCGCTGGAATTCTTCGTCGGAGACGGCACCGGATTCCTCTAAGGGGGCCACCCGATCAAAGTTGTCCCGGGCGGTTTTCAAGGCTGCAACGGCCTGGGCGTGATTGGCCCGGGCCCGATCCAGTTCGATCCTATAGGGCCGTTGATCGATGACAAAGAGAACCTGGCCTTTTTGGACGTATTGACCATGGGTGAAGTTTACCTTTTCAAGGAATCCGCCCACCCGGGCCCGGACCTCGGCCCGACTGCTCGCCTCGAACCTTCCGGTGTACTCGTCCCATTCGACGATCTGCTCGTAGATCGGCAGGACCGTTTTGACCTCCAGGGCAGGAATTGTGCCCTGGGGCGCTTCTTCCCCCGCTTCCCCTTTCAGGGCGAATGCGGAAATGAGCAGGGCGATGACGGCCCCCGATAGGACCAATAGGCCCATCCTTTTTTTGTTGGGATTCTTTTTCATGATTGTGTTGTTTGTTTTTTGATTGTGATGAATGGATCCTTTCGGATACGGGAACAAAATTAAAGGGGGAGGGTGCCCCTGTGATAACCATAATTTTTTTAATAATGATCAAAATCTAATATCCGTTGATTTTTGGAGGTCGGGCCTTCCCGTTTTTTTTGGGGTCGGGGATTCTTTTTGGAAGGCCTGTCTTGTGGGGCCCGCTGGGTTCCAACGGACCTATCGGGGAGTTTCTTTGGGCCGCTCCGCGGATGGGTTTTGGAATAAAATTGTATATTTCAGTATCGGGACCAATAAGCCACTGTGTGTCCGGTCAAAACAGACAAAATCAAATCAGAGCCCATGAAAGAATACTTGCGTACACCCTTTTCCCCAATCCTTTTTCTTTTGGCCACAATGGCAATGTTGGGAACCGCCCCCAATAATTTGTTTGCCCAGACCATAGAAAAGCGCCTTATCGATGAAATGGAGTTCAACGGGGCGGTGGGCCTTGCAGTGGCCGTGGTCAGGGACAATGCGATCGTTTATAAAAAGAGCTTTGGATTCAAGGACTTGGAGGCCGGGATACCCTTGGAGGTGGATGATATCTTTCGGATCGCCTCCATATCAAAATCCTTTTCCGCCACTGCCGTGATGCAATTGTTGGAACAGGGAAAACTTTCCCTGGATGATGAGGTGGGGGATCTGGTGGGTTTTCCGGTGCGCAATCCCAAGTATCCCGAGGTTCCCATAACCCTTCGGATGTTGCTTTCCCATACCTCGTCCCTGACCGACAGTGAGGGGTATTTTACCTTGGATGTGATCAATCCCGAAGTGAATGCGGATTGGGGGAAGAGCTATGCCGATTACGCCCCGGGTGAAAAGTACCAATATTGCAACCTGGGCTTCAATACCATCGGGGCCATCATCGAGCGGTTGTCCGGCCAGCGTTTTGATAAATATATTGTGGAACACATCCTGGACCCTCTGAACCTCTATGGGGGATACCATGTGGATTCCCTCGATTCCACTAGGATCGCACAGATCTATTATATAGACTCAGAAACGGGAAAATTCACAAGGTCCTCGGCCTATCGCCCTTTGGGGAACCGATTGGATGATTATAAAATGGGGTACAGCGCCCCGATATTTTCCCCTACGGGGGGGATGAAGATATCTGCCCCCGACCTGGCCCGATATATGATGATGCACATGAACCACGGCAGTCTTGATGGGGTGCAGATCATGGAGGGGGAGCATTCCAAGGCCATGCAACGGCCCCTGGCCTGGATGGATGCCAAAAGGGACTATGGCTTTGCCCTGCACCACGATCGTGGGTCCATGGTCCCCGGGGTGGACCTGATCGGGCATACCGGGGATGCCTATGGGCTGAACAGTGTGATGATGTTCGATCCGCAAAAGAAATTTGGGATGGTGGTGATCACCAATGGATTCAGGCCCTCGGACCCCAGTTTCCAGTCCAGGATCATGAGCGTGCTCTACGATCATTTTATTGAAAGGGCCCCCAGGGAGGGGTCCAAGACCAAAAAAGATCCGGTGCAACGCTTTTCCCTCATTTTGGGAGGACAGAAAAAAACGGGGTCCTCGGGCAATTTTGTCGATATGAAAAAGGGAGAGGTGATGCAGCTGGAGGAAGCAACCGAAAATCAATCCCGGGTGGACCTGCTGTACGCCCATGGGGAAAGCAGCGGGGCGAATTTGATGCTGCCCGCCAGCGAATCCCTTCGGTATTTCGGGGAGCCCGGACTGGAATCGGTTTCCTATAATTGGGTCCATAAGAACCGGGGCAGCCTGATTGCCCTGAAGGGAAGTCCGGAGAACGGCCGCCTGTTCGAAAAAATCGGGAACGATCGGCAATTGGACAAGGCCTATGGGAAGGCCTTGAAGCGTGTCGGGGATCGGGAAGGCTACAAACGATGGGTCCATGGACCCAATGCCCGTGTTTCCAATTTGGAAGTGGGGGACATTGTCTTTTTATTGGTCAATTCCAGGGAACGGGGAATCCTGTCCCTGGTCGGGCCGGACCAAAGGGAAATCCTGGCCATTGGAAAGGTGAAGCGCATTGTCGGGGGTCCGGATGGGGAAATGGAAATCGAATTTAAGACCGCGGTAGGGGAATGATGCGGGTTCCAAGTGGGGCCTTTCGCATATATTTTTTCCTTCAATCGATCGTTTTAAACAGGTTCGACCATGCGTTTTACCGAAAAAATGCGTTCTCTTATCCGAGATTGTTCAAATTTTGACGATATTGAATATTGGAAACTTCAACAATCACAAAAACCAAAGCAATGTATAGGGAAATATACTTGGTCGATGATGAAGATCTGGTCAACACCATCAACACCATTCATTTCAGGAGAATGGGAATGGAGGATAAATTGAAGAGTTTCACCAATCCCGAGTTGGCCCTGGACGATCTGCGCCAGAGGGAGAACAAACACGACAGGACCCTGATCCTACTCGATATCAATATGCCGGAAATGAGCGGTTTCGAATTTCTTGAGTTTATGGAATTGGAGGATTTTCCCCCCACCAATGAGGTGTTGTTGGTCACTTCCTCCGAGTCCGATGCGGACCGGGAGGAGGCGCGGAAGCATCTAAAATTTGTCAAAGAGTTTATAACCAAGCCGCTGCGGATAGAACAGTTGGAAAAATATTTGGAACGCGGCTAAATTGCTGTGGAAGACATTTGTGAAGATTTACCCCTTTGGCCTCTTTTTGAAACTATACGCCCAACCAAACCCTAGCCGTGGAAGAGAAGCAGATTCACATTAACAATGCCGTGGAGGCCATGGCGCAAAAAGATGATGCCATTTGGTCCATGGACAGGGACTATAGGCTGTCGGCCTACAATGCGTCCTTTGCAAAAAGGTTTCGGGAGGCGACCGAGATCCTGCCCGAACTGGGGATGGACCTGAGGTCCATTTATGATAATGCGCCCTTCTTCAGCAATTGTGGGCCGGGATGTTCCAAGGCCTTGGAGCGCTATGCGACCACTTCCCTTCATACCTTTTACAAAAAAGGACATGCCAGGGTCCATGAATTCTCCTTCCAACCCTTTACCGATGGAACAGGGGAGGTGGTGGGCTGTTGTGTTTGGCAGAAGGACATCACCCGGGAGATGGACAATGTCCACAAGCTTCGGGAGAGCGAGATCAAGTATAAGGAGGCCCAGGAAATCACCAATGTGGGCCATTGGAACTGGGACATGAAGGAAGACAGGCTCAAATGGTCCGAACAGTTGTACCGGGTTTTTGGCCAGGATTCCACAAAGTTCAAGGCCACCTTTGAATCCCTTTTGGACATCATCCATCCCGAGGACCGGGAGGCCTTTGCCTCCAATGTGGCCAACAGTATCCGGAGCAAGGTTCCCCACGACATGGTGCACCGGATCATTGTGGGGGAAGGGGAGGTCCGTTATGTACATGAAAAGGGCCGTGCCTATTTTGATGTGCACGGCAATCCCTACCGCATGTCCGGGACCACACAGGATGTGACCAAGGAGGTCCTGGCCAACCATCAGATTCTCCAACAGAACACCGAACTCCAAAACTTTATCCGGATCATTTCCCATAACCTCAGGGCCCCAATATCCAACCTGTTGATGTTGACCAAGTTCTATGAGTGGGGCACCCATTCGGACAATGACGATCTGGTGAAGAAACTCGAGGTCACCGCACAGGCCCTGGACCAGACCATGAAGGACCTCAATTTTTCCCTTTCGCTCAAACGTGCGGACCGGGAGCAGTTCAGGAACATTTCCTTAAAGGAAGTCATCAAGGATGTGGAAGGGCTCCTTTCCGAGGACGTCCATAGGACCGGGTCGGGGATCCATGTCGATTTCGGGTCGGTGGAACATATTTTTGGGATAAAGAGCTATTTGGTCAACATCCTGTACAACCTGATCCTGAACGCGATCAACTATTCCAGGGAAGGGGTGCCCCCGGTGGTCCATCTGACCGCGGAACACACCGATGCGGGCACGAGCCTCAGGGTGGCCGACAACGGCATGGGAATGGAGCTCAGCCCTGAAAAGGAACGGAAGATCTTCGATATGTACGGCAGGCTCAGTGGGGCCACCGAAGGGAAGGGCCTAGGACTCTATCTGGTCAAGACCCAGGTGGAGGCCATGGACGGGAGGATTGAGGTCGAAAGCGAAAAGGGCGTGGGCAGTACCTTCAGTTTACATTTTGCAAAAAGGTCCCCGACAGACCTTTAAAAGGGCAGGTGGTCCAGATCTACATTGCCCCCGGAGAGGATGATCCCCGTTTTTTTCCCCCTAAAGAATTCCTTTTCACGGAGCACTGCGGCCAGGGCCACGGCACTTGAGGGTTCACATACCAATTTCAACCGTTCCCAAATCAGGCGCATGGCCTGTACGATTTCTTGCTCCGTGACCCGAACGATCCGATCGACATGCTCCTGGATGATGGGGAAGTTCAGGTCCCCCAAATGGGTCCTTAGGCCATCGGCTATGGTGTTGCCACCGGTATTGGTCTCGATTTTTCCACAGATCAGGGACCTGTATGCATCATCCATCTCCATGGGTTCCCCGGCCAGGGTCAGGACCCCTTTTCCAAAATAATGGGCAGCCAAGGCGGTTCCGGCAAGAAGGCCCCCTCCGCCCACCGGACATATCAGGAGTTCCAGGTCCCCATGGTCCTGCAGGAGTTCCATGGCGGCCGTGCCCTGTCCCAGGATCACATCCACATCATTGGAAGGGCGGATGAAGCGGGCCCCGTATTGTTCCTCTACCCGCTTGGCCTCTTCTTCCCGGGCCTGCAGGTTGGGTTCGCACTCGATGATGTTGCCCCCGTATCCCCGGACGGCATCCTTTTTGACCTGTGGGGCGTTTCTGGGCATGACGATATGGGCCTTGACCCCAAGGCTCTTTGCGGCCAAGGAAAGGGCTTGGGCAAAATTGCCGGAGGAATGGGTGACCACACCCCTTTGTTTTTGGCTTTGGGACAATTGGAGGATCGCATTGACGGCCCCACGCATTTTGAAGGCCCCCATGCGCTGCAGGTTCTCACATTTAAAGTAAAGTCCGGCCCCTGTCATGTCATCCATGGCCCTTGAGGTAAAGACCGGGGTCCGGTGGATATAGGGCGAGATCCGTTCTTGTGCGGCGATGAGCTGTTGTTTGTACATGGAGGTTCGATTAATGGATGCCCTTGGGGGGATTCCTGGACCAAAGATAGGGACATCCCCTCAATTTTGGGAGTCCAGGACCTGCCTGTCCCAACCCTGGGAAAGGTATGGCCCCTCCATGCCCAGTTCGGGAAGGACCAATAGGGGAACCTTGGTGTGGAAGGCAGCTCGCTGGATTACAGGTTCCCGGGTCATTCGTTCCATATAGCTGTGCTGGTGGTGCAAAAGGGCCAATAATTGGATTTCGTTCTCCCTGGAGAATTCCTCCAGGGTTCCCGATACGGAATCCAGGATCGGGACGCTGTGGAACTTATGGGGAAATCCCTGCAGCTGTTTCTGTAGGTTATTTCTATTGAACTGCTGCAGTTCCGTGAGCCCCCCGGGCCGGTTCTGCACCTGGATCACCTGTATGCTGGCCCTGAACATTTCGGCCATCGCCAAAAGGGGACGGAGTTCGGAACCGGTATGGAAGCGGCCAAAATCCGTGGCCAATGCGATTTGTGTGGGGGCAACGAACCCAAAATGGTGGGGAATTGCCAAGATCGGGCAATTCCTGGCACTTTTGATCATCCGCACCGTATTGCTGCCCATAAAGACCCCAGATCTCCCTGTGGCCCCCTTGGTACCGGTGACCACCAGGTCGATGCCCAGGGCCTCCACCTGCTCCCTCACTTCCTCCACCAAAAGTTTGAAGGAGGAAATGACCTCAAATTGATGGAGGGGGTCCGGATTGGCCCCTTTGATCATACCCAAGGTCGTTTTCAGTCCCTTTTCCGAGGCGAGCCGTACCGAGTCCTGGAATCGAAAATCCTGTTCGGTCTTCGCCATGAGCCTGCCGCTGGGGATATAGGGGGTATAGGTGTTGAGCAAATAAAAGGCACAGGCGTTTCCCTGGAAGAGCTTCATGGCATAATCAATGGCGTTCCACGCATTCCTTGAAAAATCCGTGGGTATGAGAATCCGTTGCATCCCGTTGTGATTAGTGGCAATAAAGGTACTTCCGGGGACAGGGGGGTACTATGATAATTGTCATCTTTTATAGGGCCTCAGAGCAGGCCATCGGCCAACTCCATCAGGCTGCGTTCATCCTTGATGCCGATCTTTTTCCCGGAGGTCCGGATAAAGCCGGATTTCTTGAATTCCGAGATCATCCGGATGCAGGATTCCGTGGCCGTGCCCACCACATTGGAGATGTCCTCCCTGGAGAGTATGAGCTGCAAGAAACCGTCCGGGTCCTCCCCGAAATTGTTCCTGAGTTGCAAAAAGGCCTTGGCCAGGCGTTGTTTTACCGTTTTTTGGGAGATTTCCACGATCACATCATCGGCTTCCTTGAGGTCCTGTGCCAGATGCCTGAGGACTTCCAGGCTGAAATTTGGGTTTTTCAGCAGGGTATGGGTGATGTTTTCCTTGGGAATGAAACAGACCTCCATATCGCTCACGGCCATGGCGGAGAGGTTGGTGCTCTCCTCGGATATGACCGAGCGCTGGCCCAGGACCTCCCCCTTGGAGGCCAGTTTTACGATCTGGTCCCTGCCGTTGGCACTGAGTTTGGAAAGTTTGGAGACCCCGGAACGCACACAATAGACCCCTTTTAGCTTGTCGCCCTCCCCAAAGAGGGAGTCCCCTTTTTTGAGGTGCATGGTGGTCTTGGAATCGGAGACCTGCTTCAATTCTTCCTTGCTCATGGCCCGGAGGGAATTAAATTGTCTGACGATACAATTTTCACATTTGCTTTCCATTCCGATCTTTTTCCCTTTGGGGATAAATTTACGGGATGTTAAATAACCGAATACTGATAAATATCATATATTTAAGGAGAAGATGGCCACAATTTTGCCGGGGGAGAACCAAAAGGGGAAATTCAGTTATGGCAGATGGAAGTTGTTACCATTGCGGGGACCGTTGCGGTCGGGGAGGAACGCAGTTTGATGGTAAGGATTTTTGTTGTAATGGATGTAGGACGGTATACGAGATCTTTACATCACACGGGCTTTCCAATTTTTATGAATTGGAGGCCAAGGCGGGTTCCGTGCCCCTGGAGGTGGAACGGAAATACGATTTTCTCGACAATTCCGACATTGTGGAGTGCCTTCTCGAGTTCGATGGGGAGGGCATCCAAATAATCGGCCTGTCCATCCCCTCGATCCATTGCAGTTCCTGCATCTGGGTCCTTGAAAACCTCAACCGCCTGCATCCCTCGATCAGGTCCTCCCAAGTCGATTTTCCAAAGAAGACCCTTAGGGTGACCTATGGAAGCGACGGTTTTTCCTTAAAGGAGCTTGTAATACTATTGGCCCGTATCGGCTATGCCCCGGACATCTCCCTAAAGGAGTTCGACAAAAAGGAAGGTCGGGTGGACCGCTCCCTGATCCAGAGATTGGGAGTGGCCGGTTTTGCCTTTGGCAATGTGATGATGCTGTCCTTTCCGGAATATCTCGAAGCCGAGGAATTTTGGTTGGACCAATACAAATGGGCCTTCCGTTGGTTGATCTTTGCCCTTTCCCTCCCTGTGCTGCTGTATTCTGCCCAGGTATTCTTTGTTTCGGCCTACAAGGGGCTGCGTTCCAAGGTCCTGAACATGGACGTGCCCATTGCCTTGGGAATCCTGGCCCTTTTTCTGAGATCCACCGTGGACATTGTTTTTGATTTTGGATCCGGTTATTTCGACAGCCTTACCGGCCTGGTGTTCTTTTTGCTGTTGGGCAAGTTCTTCCAGCAGCAGACCTATGCCTTCCTTTCCTTCGAACGGGACTACAAATCCTATTTTCCCATTGCGGTGACCCGATTGACCCGGGAGGGCAAGGAGGAGCAGGTGCAGGTATATCAAGTGGAACCTGGCGATAGGATCTTGATCAGGAACCGGGAGATCATCCCCATGGACTGCATGCTCATCAGTGGGGACGCACAGATCGACTATAGTTTTGTGACCGGGGAATCGGATGCGGTCCAAAAACATAGCGGGGACAAATTGTTCGCCGGGGGGAAACAGTTGGGGGGCGTGATGGAAGTGGTCGCCCTGAAATCCGTATCCCAGAGCCACCTGACCCAGCTTTGGGGAAATTCCGTCTTTTCCAAGGACAAGGCCAGCAGTTTCCAGACCCTGACCGATGGCATCGGCAAGCGTTTTACCCTTGCCGTGCTGACCATTGCCCTTGGGTCCAGTCTGTATTGGCTCTTCCATTCCCCTGCCACGGCCGTCCATGTGTTCACCTCGGTACTCATCATTGCCTGCCCCTGTGCCATTGCCCTGGCGGCCCCCTTTACCCTGGGGAACATGTTGCGCATTTTTGGAAGGCATGGACTCTATTTGAAAAATGCCACGGTATTGGAGCGGATGGCCAAGGTGGACACCGCCATTTTCGACAAGACCGGGACCCTGACCGGCAGTGGGAAGGATGCCATATCTTACGAGGGCATGGAACTCACCCAACAGGAAACCGATCTGTTGAAGACCACCCTCAGGGGATCCAACCATCCCCTGAGCCGATCGCTCTACGACCTCTTGGAGGCCAATGAGATCCAGGTCCTGGACGATTTCCAGGAGCATACGGGTATGGGGGTGGAGGGCCGGATGGACCAACATACCATCAAGGCGGGTTCGGCCTCCTATGTGGGCCGGGAAGGGGGAGCTGCTTCCTCCTTGACCGAAGTCTATGTGAGCGCAAATGAAAACCTCAAGGGCCGCTTTGTGTTCAAGAACCCGTATCGGGAGGGCCTTGGCGATCTTTTTGACAGCCTGGGAAAGGATATGGAACTCGGTATCCTTTCCGGGGACAACGACGGGGAGCGGAAGCAACTGGAACAATTGCTGCCCGAGGGGACCCGGATGCTTTTCAACCAAAGGCCGGAGGACAAGCTCGAGTATATCAAGGAACTTCAGGACAAGCGGCAGGTGCTCATGGTGGGCGATGGTCTGAACGACGCAGGGGCCCTGGCACAAAGTGATGTGGGGATCGCGGTCTCGGAGGACATCAATGTGTTCTCCCCGGCCTGTGACGGGATCCTCGATGCCGGCAAACTCTCCCTCTTGCCCAAGTTTGTCCACCTATCCAGGAAATCCATACAATTGATCAAGATAAGTTTTGTGCTTTCCTTCTGTTATAATGTCATAGGGCTGTCCTTTGCGGTGACGGGGCGTTTGGAACCGGTCATAGCGGCGATTTTAATGCCCTTGAGCTCCATTAGCATCGTTCTTTTTGCCACCATGGCCACAAGGCTATTGGGGCGGGGAATTTTAGGGGCAAAAACCTGACAAATGTCATATTATTAAGCGGGGGAGGTGCCTTAGTTTTGACCACAGATTAAAGAGGGTATGAGTGTCATTTATATTTTATTGGCCATCAGCATTTCTGTGGCCGTAATTTTTTTTGCGGCCTTTGTGATTTCCGTGCGAAAGGGGCAGTACGACGACACCTATACCCCTTCGGTCCGTATGCTCTTTGAGGATGAACTGGTGAAGGAAGGAAGGGAAGAGGATTCGGAAACCAATAAAAATAACGAATAAAAGAACAGTCCAAACCGATGAATATGGAAATACAACAGTTCCGCTACGACAACAAGATCGTGCAAAAGTTTTTGTACGCCACCCTGTTCTGGGGAGTGGTGGGCATGGCCGTGGGCCTACTATTGGCCTTTTTGTTCCTGTTCCCGAACCTCACCGAGGGCATCCCCTGGTTGAGTTTTGGGCGACTGCGCCCCCTGCACACCAATGCGGTGATCTTTGCCTTTGTGGGGAATGCCATATTTGCGGGGGTCTACTATTCCTCCCAACGCTTGCTCAAGGCCCGGATGTACAGCGACTTTTTGAGCAAGTTCAATTTTTGGGGCTGGCAGGCGATCATCGTGGCGGCGGCCATCAGCTTTCCCTTGGGACATACCTCTTCCAAGGAATATGCGGAATTGGAATGGCCCATCGATATCTTGTTGACCCTGGTTTGGGTGGCCTTTGGATGGAACCTGATCGGGACCATGCTCAAGCGAAGGCAACGCCACCTCTATGTGGCCCTTTGGTTCTATCTGTCCACCTTCATCACCGTGGCGGTGCTCCATATTTTCAACAACCTGGCCATTCCGGTTTCGGCCATGAAGAGCTATACGGTCTATGCCGGGGTCCAGGATGCCCTGGTACAGTGGTGGTATGGCCATAATGCGGTCGCCTTCTTTTTGACCACCCCCTTTTTGGGATTGATGTACTATTTCGTGCCCAAGGCGGCCAATAGGCCCATTTATTCCTATAGGCTTTCCATCATCCACTTCTGGTCCCTGATCTTCATTTATATTTGGGCGGGGCCCCACCACCTGCTGTACTCTTCCCTACCGGATTGGGCACAGAACTTGGGAGTGGCGTTCTCGGTCATGCTCCTGGCCCCTTCCTGGGGTGGGATGATCAACGGACTTCTGACCCTTAGGGGCGTATGGGACAAGGTCCGTAGTGATGCCACCCTGAAATTCATGGTGGTGGCCATCACCGGCTATGGGATGGCGACCTTTGAAGGACCCATGCTCTCCTTGAAGAATGTCAATGCCATTGCGCACTTCAGTGACTGGATCATCGCCCACGTGCATGTGGGGGCCCTGGCCTGGAACGGGTTCCTGACCTTTGGGATGATCTACTGGATGGTGCCGAAATTGTTCAAGACCGAGCTCTACTCCAAGGGCTTGGCAAACTTCCATTTTTGGATCGGGACCCTGGGCATCGTACTCTATACCCTTCCCCTTTATGTCGCCGGTTTCACCCAGGCCCTTATGTGGGAGGATTTCAATCCGGACGGGACCCTGGTGTACGGGAATTTTATGGAGACGGTCCAAAGGATCATCCCGATGTACTGGATGCGGGCCATAGGGGGTAGCATGTACATAGTAGGGGTCTTTGTGATGTTGTACAATGTGGCGCGCACCGTGAAATTGGGTAGCAAGGTGGAGGATGAGCTGGCAGAGGCACCTGCCCTGGCCCGGGTATCCAAAAGGCGTTTGGCCGGGGAAACCTTCCACGGCTGGTTGGAACGCAAACCCGTACAGTTGGCAATTTTGGCCACCTTCGCCATTTTGGTCGGGGGTATCGTGCAGATCGTGCCCACGATCATGGTCAAATCCAATATCCCGACGATCAGCAGTGTCAAACCCTACACCCCCTTGGAACTGGAAGGCCGCGATCTCTATGTCCGTGAGGGCTGT
>CALDPL010000408.1 GCA_937911965.1 uncultured Allomuricauda sp.
TTGCCATTGGGCGAGTCTGCGACCCCAGAAGCCCGACCCATCGGCTCTGCCGTGGGTGGGTAGTTCACGCTTACTCGAACGCCTTTCAACTCGGTCTAGGTCCAGGTTCAGGCCTATAAATCGAATTTATAGCTTACCCCGGCCAAAGCCTGGAATCCCTGTACCCTGAAGTTGGCCCAACGTTGGTAGTCGCTGTTGGCAATGTTTGAGGCCTTGACAAAAATGGAAAGTTGATCGTTGAACCTATACCCCAAGTGGGCATTGGCATCGAAAAACCCGTCCAGGGTCACGATCGTGGAAGGGAATTCAAAGGGTTCCGCATTTTCCACGGCTTGGGACACCAAATCCTCCCGTTCACCAACATAGAATAGATTGGCACCCATAAACCACTTTTCATCGATCTGGTAGTCCAAAAACAGGGAACCCCTGACCGAAGGCAGGTTCCAGGCCGGATTGTCGGTTTCGGTGTCATAATCATAGAATTCCGCATTGACCCCCACGCTGAAGTTCCTGTTGACATCGAGGTTGAGCTCCCCAAATACTCCCAAGGTCTTTATGTCATCGTAGAACACTTGGAAGGAATTGCCATAAAAGTAGCTCTTTTCATCATTCCTGATGTTGATCGGGTTCAGGTAGTACAATGGTCTTTTGTTTTCCGCTTTATAGGAACCCTTTAAGTTATAGCCCAAATTGGGCAACAATTGGCCCTTAAGGCCCAGATAGCCATCGTACTGTTGGTCGGTGGGCATGATATCCAGGGTGGGCGACATATAGGGATTCCCCTCCACAAAATCGTGATAGGAATTCTGCTTCAATTGGCCCTCAATGCCCCCATAGGCGATTACCTGATCTTCCATGACCCTATAGGAGGCCGTGACGGCCGGGTAGATGTAGAAGTTGCCCTCACTGTTTTGGGTATCCAGACCGTAGACGAGATTGGCCCCTAAGTTCAAGGTCAGTTCATCCCGTAATATCAAAATACTTGGAGAAATCCCAGCTTGCAGATGACCGTAGTCGATTCCCCCCATATTGGTGGTATTGTTCAGGGATGCATTCTTAAAATTGCCCCCCACATAATCCAGCTTGGCCGAAACGGTGAACAGCTCACCGCCTATGGGCAGTTCCAAGCTAGGATGGACCATCAATCTGTTTTCACCCGATTGGGAGGCATCCCAAAACCGTCTCAACAACAGGTCTCCCTGTTTAAAAAAAGAATCCTCCATGTTTATATTGGCCGCCAACTCCGCGTTGAAATAGTTCTGTTTTGCATCCATGGAGGAAATGATTTCATCGCTATAGGCCCCATGTTCGATCCCATACCAATGATAGAGCCGATGGGCAAGGCCCAACCTGGCCCCCCAATCCATATGGCGTTCCCTTTTTCCATAGGAAAGATTGAGGTCGGTTTTGTAGAAATCGGTGTCCAAAGGGGTCGAATCCAAATTCCCCCTGGAGGAATTGTGGGTCAGGCCCAGATCCAAGAGGTCCCCGCCCCGATTGAATTCCCTACTGCTGTAAAAGTCCACCAAGGCGTTGTTGTAATTGCCCAATCCAACGGAAGCATAGGAGTTGTACAATTTGGGCGGAGGGGTTCTCTTTACCCCGGAAGCCTTTCCCTTGGCCGGGGTGAAGGTGGAGGCCACGGGCACCGAAAAGATGCTGTAGGTGACCTTCTTTTTCTGAAGATCCATGGAATCGATGGCCTTGGGCAGTGTTTTTATCTTGAAGGCATCGGAAACAGTGGGGGAATAGGGTTTGACCACGGTTACCGTTTCCGTTCCGATATCGTCTTTCTCCTGTCCGTACAGGCCAACACAGAGGCCTAAAAAAAATAGGGAGGATATGTGGATTCTCTTTAACATGTATTGTCTCGTTTTATTGATTGTCCGGTTGAACCGAAGAGTTGCTTTCGGCCTCCTTGGCCTTTACAATGGCGAGTTCGGTCCTGGCTTCCTCGACTATTTCCCCGTAGTCGGTGAAATTGGAGATTACGCTTTCCAGGATATAACTTGCCTGGAAGGCATCTCCCAGTCTGTGGAAGTTTCTGGCCATGATCAACAGTCCCTTTCCGGCCCATTTCTTATACGATGCATAGTCTTTTGCCAATTTCTGCACCGATGTATTGGAAGCCTCAAAGGCCCCGTCCCTGTGCTTGAAATAGGCATCATAGTACCAGGCCTCGGCCGCGAGTTCCCCACTGGCGATCTCCCTCACTTCCCCATAGGCCGTTTCGGCCAAGGCCTCATTGTCCGTGGCTATGGCCGACCTGGCGATCATGATCTTTGCATCACTTTTGATCCGGTCGTCTATTTTTGGGGCTTCCAACACTTTTTCGGCATAAGCTATGGTCTGGGCATAATCTTTCTGACCGTATAGGCCCTTCATCAGATTGGACTGGGCAAAGGTTCTGTTCTCGGGGATATCCGCTGTGGCCTCCAGCCGCTTGAGAAAGGGTATGGCACTGGCGTAGTCTTGTTTTTCCACATAGATCTCACAGACCCGGGTCAAGGCCTGTTCGGAGTATTCCCCATCACCTCCCTCGGCAACGGCCAAGTATCTGGGCAGGGCCTTGTCCCTATCCCCTTTGGCAAAATAAAGTTGCGCCAGGGCAAAGTTTGCCCCTTGGGTGTGCAATCCCCTGGGGAACTCCCTTAAATAATCCTCGAAACCGCGTATCGCCATATCGGGTTTGCCCTCGACCTGTTTGCGGTGGGCCGATTCATAACTGGCCCGATCCAATTCGGCATCGGTGACCTCTATGAAGTCCAGGTTTCTGGCCCAAGCGGCATACTCGCTGACCCTGCCTTCATCCACATAGATCAGTTTGGCCGTCGCCACGGCCTGTTTCGCTTCTTGGGTATTGGGGTATTTTCCGACCACTTCCTTCAATTTGTCCAAGGCCTGTTGGTTCCTTCCGGCATTGTAATGCACCAGACCCTGTCTGAGCATCCCCTGGGGGGCGAACCTGCTCCTTGGGTACTCTTCCACCAAACGATCATAGGTCCCAAGTCCCTGGTTCTCCTGTTTGTCATTGATATAGGTGTTCCCAAGCTCAAAAAGGGCATCATCCCTTAGGGAGGAACCGGGATAGCGCTCCAAGAATTCATTCAGACCCTCTATCTTGGAGGCCGTTCTTCCAAGGAACCCATCGCTTAGGGTCGTTTGAAAGGCGGCATAGGCCCGCTCGGGGCCGTTGAACTTGGAGGCTTCCTCGTAGGCCCTTATGGCCAATTGGTACTTGCTGCCCACAAAATAGCTGTCTCCCAAACGCAGATAGCCGTCGTTCTTGATCTGTGCCTCCAGGGTATTGGAATTGACCACCTTCTGAAAGTGGTCAATGGCCTTGTCGTACTGCTTCAGTTTAAAATAACAATACCCGAGATTATAGTCCAACTGCCCGTATTCCTGAAGGGTTTTTGCTGCCGGCAACCCTTGGAAACGCATAAAATCGTTCAAGGCCTCCCCAAATAGGCCCAGGCCATAGGCCGTTTCGGCCTTCCAATAGAGGGCCCGGGCCTCAAATTCCTTGTCCGACACATTGCCCAGGGACTTGGTAAACGCTTCCAGGGCCGCTTCCCCTTTGTTTTCCATGAGCAGTTCGATGCCCCTGAAATAGGCTACTTTCTGATAGGTCGACGCACTGGCGTAGTTCCTGTTTCTTTCCAAAAGTTCCATGGCCCCCTCGAAGTTCCTGGAGGTGATGTAGGAATCCACCAACAGCTCCTGTATTTCCGCTTGGCGGGCATCTTTTGGATATTTTTCAAGATAGCCGATCAGCACCTGGGGAACCGGCTCAAAGGCGTTTCCGATTTCATAGCCCAAACGGGCGTAGTTCAACAGGGCATCCTTTTGGATTTCGGCACTGAAGTCCATTTGGGAGGCATTGCGGAAGGCGTTCAGGGCCTCGGGCTTCCGTTCCAGTTTCAAATAACATTCCGCCAAATGATAATATGCGTTTTGGGCCACGTTGTCATTGCCCCCAATGATCTTGTTGAACTGTTGGATCGCATTTTGATAATCCCCCAGTTTATAATGGCTGTACCCCAAAAGGTAGTAATCCGTATTGCTGAATTTCCCCCGCTTGCCCTTATACTGTTCCAGATAGGGGATGGCCTCCCCGTAGCGTTCCAGGTTGAAAAGGCTCTCCCCTATGATCTTGTTGAGTTCGGAAGCTTCCTGCCGATTGGACTTGGGAAGCTGTTTTTCCGCCATTTCGATGGCCTCTTGGAAATTTCCCAGTTTAAAGTTCATATCGGCCTGGTAATAGGAGAGCTTTTCATCGAGCAATTCCGGATCGGTGATCTGGTCGAATCGGGCAGTGGCCCCTTCGTAATCATCCTTTTCGTAGGCAATGTACCCCAGGTAGTATTTTGCCTGGGACCCATATTTTTGGGAGGTCGCCACCTTGTTCAGGAAAGGCTCAGCTTCGGTGGGCCTTTTGGAGGTGTACAGGGCGTATCCATTGTTGAAGTTGAAGCGGTCCCTTTCGGCCAGGGACATGGAGGTGACATCCACTTTTTTGTACCACTTTAGGGCCAAGGGATATTTTCCCGTTTCAAAATAGTAATCGGCAACGTCCAAAAACGCTGAATTTCGCTTGGTGGAAGTGGGATAGCGCTCCACAAAATCCTCCATCAACTTGTCCGCCCCGACCTGGTTCAGGCGAATCGCCGCATTTGCGCTGTAATAGGCGGCATTGGCCTCGGTCTCCCCGTCCGGGGTGTTGGCCTGTATCCTTTGAAAAATATTCTGGGCGGCCTGGTATTGGTTGTCGTTGTACAGGGCCAGGGCATCCTGATAGGCTTTGTTCCCGTGGACATTGATTTGGGTCTCCTGTGCGGATACCACAAAAAAGCTACCCAGTACAATGGGCAGGAAAAGATAGTTTTTTCGATTCATAGTGTTCTACGCTGTTCTCGATTGACTTATAGGATAACGACAAAATTGGGGCCAAAGTATGTTCAAGTACAAAGATGTGCAAAATGCCAATACAATAATGGGGAATATTTGTGAACTTAGTACCTTTAACCACAAAAGCCGTAAAATGTCCGAGACCATAGTCAGTTTAGAGGATGTCGCCATTTTCCAAGAGGAAAACCTGATTCTCAACCATCTTGACCTAAGAGTGAAGAAAGGGGAATTTGTCTACATCATTGGAAAAACAGGAAGCGGCAAGAGCAGTTTCATGAAGACCTTGTACGCGGACCTTCCCCTACGGCAGGGTTCGGGACAGGTGGTCGGTTTTGATCTGAAATCCCTTAAGGAAAATGAAATTCCATTTTTAAGGAGAAAATTGGGCATAGTGTTCCAGGATTTCAAATTACTTCCCGACAGGACGGTCAACAACAACCTTCTCTTTGTCCTCAAAGCCACAGGATGGACGGATGCCTTGGAGATGGACAAGAAAATCGAGGAGGTCCTGGACAAGGTCGGAATGAAGACCAAAGGATTCAAGTTCCCCCACGAGCTCTCTGGAGGGGAACAACAAAGAATTGCCATAGCCCGGGCCCTTTTGAACGACCCCGAGTTGATCCTGGCGGACGAGCCCACGGGCAATCTGGACCCACAGACCAGTGTAGAGGTCATGAAAGTACTACAGGACATCAACCAAAATGGGCGGACCATCATCATGGCCACCCACGACTATGCGCTGATCCTGAAATATCCCCACAAAACCCTGAAATGCGACGACAGCAAGGTTTTTGAGGTGGTACAAAAGGCAATCTAAGGGAGTTTTGGCCCCAAACGTCCCCATGGGAAAGCAAGCTTTGCCCCGAGCCCGAAAATTTTTGTTACTTTGTTAAAACAAAACAACTTCCCTCTATGGAAATTCTGGGTATTGATATTGGTGGCAGTGGGATCAAGGGAGCCTTGGTCAATGCGGAAAGTGGGGAAATGTTGACGGAACGCTTCCGGATACCAACCCCGAGTTCGAAAAAGCCAAAGGCCATAGCCAAAGTGGTGGCAAAGGTTGTCGATCACTTCAATTACAAAGGGCCC
>CALDPL010000409.1 GCA_937911965.1 uncultured Allomuricauda sp.
TTTGTTGCTGCCCCCGTATTCCAGATCAAGGGATACTTCCTTGGTGTTGCCCCTGATGGAGAGATTGCCCTTGAGCTTATACTCCGAATCGTCTTTTTTCTCTATCCCGGTACTCGTGAAAAGGAGTTGCTTGTGATTGTCCGCATCAAAAAAGTCGGCGGATTTTAAATGGTTGTCCCTATCGTTGTTGTTGGTGTTGATGGAGGAAGCATCAATGGTCACCTTGATCTGGGATTTAAGGATATCGTCCCCGTCCACTTCCACGTTGAAGTTTTTGAATTCTCCTTTCACATTGGAGATCATCATGTGTTTTACCCTAAAGGTAAGTTCGCTGTGCGCTGGGTCCATGACCCATTTGGCAGTTTTTTCCATATGCTTGAAAATTAATATTTTATTGCTTATGCCTTAGTCCTAAATTTAGCGAATAATTACAAATTCCCCCAGAATATTTAATGGGCGGTCCACCAAATGTTTCGAGGAATGGGGAATTGACCCACCAATGCATTGGGCCCGATCCCATTGGGCTTCGATGGGGGAAGTGTTATATTTGGGTTAAAAAATTGGATGCAACTGCTAGAAGGGTCATTACCGATCAATGATCTTCTTTAAAGTGGGAGGTCCTTGGACCTGTGGGAATTCCAGGTAGGAGCCACAGAGCGATTCCCTGTCAAACCCAAGGTCCGACCAAAATACCAAAAAACTAAATTTCCATATTGTGGAACACGTTCTGGACATCGTCGTCTTCCTCGATCTTTTCAAGAAGTTTTTCAACATCCGCCATTTCGTCCTCCGAGAGTTTCTTGGTAATCTGGGGGATACGCTCAAAGCCTGAGGATATGATTTCTATGTTCCTGGCCTCCAATTCCTTTTGGATGGCCCCAAAGTTTTCGAAGGGGGCATAGATATGAATGCCATCCTCATCGAGAAATACTTCTTCGGCTCCAAAATCTATCATTTCCAGTTCCAGCTCCTCTGGGTCGAACCCTTCACTCCCAATGGTGAAATTACAACTGTGGTCGAACATGAATTCCACCGAACCCGAAGTGCCCAGGCTGCCATTGCACTTGTTGAAATAGCTTCTGATATTGGCCACCGTACGGGTATTGTTGTCCGTGGCCGTTTCGATCAAAATGGCGATTCCATGGGGGGCGTATCCTTCAAAAAGGACTTCCTTATAGTCTCCCAGGGATTTGTCCGAAGCCCTTTTGATGGCACGTTCAATATTCTCCTTGGGCATGTTCACCGACTTGGCGTTTTGAATCACCGCGCGCAGCTTGGAATTCCCATCCGGATCGCTTCCCCCTTCCTTTACTGCGATCACAATGTCCTTTCCAATTCTGGTAAAGGCCTTGGACATGGCCGACCAGCGTTTCAATTTTCGCGCTTTTCTGAATTCAAATGCTCTTCCCATAGGGTACCCTGATGATATATGGGCAAATTTAACAAAAAATGCTCCCGGGTCAAGCCCGAATCTCGGGCCTCGGATTATTTTTCAAGGACTTTTTCAATGCTTTTGGCCAGTTTGAAATCCTTGGCGGTCACTCCCCCTGCATCGTGGGTATGCAGGGATATGGTCAGGGAATTGTATACGTTCCCCCAATCGGGATGGTGGTTCTGGGCCTCGCATTCAAAGGCGATCCTGCACATGGCCGAAAAGGCCTCCCTGAAATCCTTGAATTTGAAGTTCTTTACAATGCTCCCCCCTTGGAGGGTCCAGCCGTTGAGTTGGCCCAGGGCGGTTTCGATCTCTTTTTTATCCATTGTTTCCATAGTGTGGGCTTTGCCCAAAGGTAGCCAAATCCCCGGGGACCTTCATACCTGCACATGATGGTCTATGATTTCCTGAAAGCCGATGCGGAGATTTTTGGGAAGTTGGTTGTCCTTGGGCAAGGCCGCCAGGTACCGGTCGTCATTGGTGGTGTACACCCGTTTGAGGATGGGGTGATAATTGCCCATGCGTTTGATCAGCTCGGTGATGAATTCCTCATGATGGATCAAATCGCTGCTCCCCAAATGATGGATTCCCGTCCGGTCCCTATTGATCAGGTAATGGATCTGCTGGGTCAGCCTATCGTCATTGGTGACATTGATGATCAGATTGGGAAATACCTCAATGGGCTCATTTTGCTCCAAATGCGCCTTTATTTCCCGGACCCTTGGGGAATTGTTTCCAAAGACCATGGGCACCCTGAGTATGGCCGCCTTTCCTTTGGGTTGGCGCATCAGCATGTTCTCGATCTTTATTTTGAAACGGCCAAAGATGCTCTCCGACAAGGTCTTGTCGTTTTCATAGGAAGGGAACTTGCTATAGGCGTCAAAGACATTGGCCGAGGAGATAAAGTAAAGTTTGGCCTTGGTCCTGGAGAGGTATTCCATCATGTGTTGGTGGGCCTGTACCTGGGCATCGAAGTTTCCCCTCAGGGATGAAATGATGATATGGGGCCGCAGGGGTTCCAGGACCTCATGGATATCGTCCTCCTCCAGATCGTACCGGATGAACTGATTGTTGGATATAAAGGAGCGGTTGGAGAAATAGGTGCCATAGGTGTCATAATAGGCACAGAGTTCCCTGTAAATGGCATTTCCCACAAACCCACTTCCTCCCAATATCAGAATCCTCTTTTTCTCCAAAAGTTATTTAGCCGCTTTATAGAACGGTAGTTTTACCAAGGTGGCGGGGACCTTGTTGATTCGTATCTGGATAAAGATGGGGCTACCCACAGTGGAGTGTTCCGCCGGGACATATCCGAGTCCGATGCCCTGTGAGAGCGAGGGGGCCATGGTCCCCGAGGTCACCTTGCCGATCTGGTTTCCATCCGCGTCCAGAATGGGGTAACCCGCCCTTGGGATGCCCCTTTCCTCCATTTGGAAGGCGATGAGCTTCATTTTGGGACCTTCGGCCTTCTCCTTGGCCAGGGCCTCGGAGTTGACAAAATCCTTGGTGAACTTGGTCACCCAGCCCAGGCCGGCCGCGAAAGGGGAGGTGGTCTCGTCAATGTCGTTGCCGTACAGGCAGTATCCCATTTCCAATCGGAGGGTATCCCGGGCCGCCAGGCCAATGGGCTTGATCCCATGGGACTTTCCGGCCTCCATCACCCGGTCCCAGACCTGCTGTACCTCCGAGTTCCGACAATAGATCTCAAAGCCTCCAGATCCCGTATAACCGGTGGCCGAGATGATCACATGTTCGATGCCCGCAAAATCCCCCACCACGAAATGGTAGAACGGAATCGCGGACAGGTCGACAGAAGTGAGCGACTGCATGGATTCCACGGCCTTTGGGCCTTGGATGGCCAAAAGGGAATAGTCGTCGGAAAGGTTTCTCAGATCGGCCCCGATCTCTTTGTTGTATTTGGATATATGCTCCCAATCCTTGTCGATATTGGAGGCATTGACCACCAATAGATAGGTTTGGTCCTTGACCCGATACACGATCAAATCATCCACGATGCCCCCGGTCTCATTGGGCATATAGGCATACTGCGCCTTGCCAAGATCCAGTTTGGAGGCATCGTTGGAACACACTTTTTGGATGAGTTCCAGGGCCTTGGGCCCCTCGACCAAAAACTCCCCCATATGGGACACATCGAACACCCCAACGCCCTTGCGGACCGTTTCGTGCTCCACATTGATCCCTTCATAGGATACGGGCATTTCATAACCGGCAAAGGGGACCATTTTGGCTCCCAATGCCTTATGGGTTTCATTCAGGGCAGTAGTTTTCATTCCTTTGGGTTTGTTGGGGGTAAATTTATCGAAAACAAAGAAGATGGGCCTTGATCTTTCCCAATGTTTTGAACATTCCGATGTTAAATTCAGGCCAAAAATATCAATCTGCAAGCAAATGGGCCTTCAGCTCCCCATAGGTGGCAATAGGCCAGGATTTTTTACTTCCACCCATCACCTTTTGGATTTGGGAAGGAATCGGAAGTTTCAAGTCCAGGGTCTGTTCCACCACATCCAGGAATTTGACCGGATGGGCGGTTTCCAAAAAGATCCCATAGGTGTCCGGATGGCTTTTTTGGTATTCCCGGAGGCCGAGATATCCCACGGCCCCGTGCGGGTCCATTACATAGGAGGTTTCGTCATAGACCTTGCGGATGGCTTCCCGGGTCTGCCCATCGGTAAAGGAGTAGGAACTGAGCGCCTTGCGAAGCTTGGAAAGATCCTCCCCGAACAGATGTTCAATGCGGACAAAATTACTGGGGTCCCCCACATCCATGGCATTGGAAATGGTGGATTTTGAGGGAAGTGGTCGATACTCCCCCTGTTCCAGGAAACGGGGCACCACATCGTTCACGTTGGTGGCGGCCACGAAATGTCCTATCGGCATGCCGAGCTTCTGGGCGACCATGCCGGCACATATATTTCCAAAATTTCCCGAAGGTACCGAAAAGACGATTTCCCTGCCCTTTTGTTTGGCCTGCTTATAGGCCAATAGGTAGTAGAACATCTGGGGCAGCCATCGGGCCACATTGATGCTATTGGCCGAGGTCAGCTTTTTGACCTTGTTGATCCCCGGATCCAAAAAAGCGGTCTTCACCATGTTTTGGCAATTATCAAAACTGCCCTGCACTTCCATGGCCTCGATATTTTTTCCCAGGGTGGTCAATTGCCTTTCCTGGATCTCGCTTACCTTTCCACTGGGGTACAGGATCACCACCTTGACGCCGTCCACCCCCAGAAAACCATTGGCCACGGCTCCCCCTGTATCCCCGGAAGTGGCCACCAAAACGGTTATTTCCCGGTCTTCACCTTGGGAAAAATGCCCTAGGCATTGGGCCATAAAACGGGCGCCTACATCCTTAAAGGCCATTGTGGGTCCGTGAAACAGCTCCAGGGAGGCAACGTTTTTCCCAAGCTCCACCACGGGGAATTCAAAATCAAGGGTCCGCCCGACAATGTCCTCGAGCACCGCCGCAGGAAGCTCCTCCCCGACAAACTGTTGTATGGCCGCAAGGGCGATTTCCACGCTGCTTAGGGATTCGATATCCCGAAAAAAATCGGCCGGTAGGGCCTTGATCTCCTCCGGGAAGTACAATCCCCGGTCCGGGGAGATTCCCGCTATCAGCGCTTCCTTGAAAGTGGC
>CALDPL010000410.1 GCA_937911965.1 uncultured Allomuricauda sp.
GAACCAGCACGTCCTTGCGAACACCACCCCCTCAAAGTGGCGTGTCTACCAATTTCACCACGTGGGCCTTTTGGAATTTGGTTTGCAAATATAATTGTTTTGTTGGATATTGATGTCCGTATTCCTTTTTTTAAACGGGTGCCGGGAGATGGGGCGGATGGCATGAAAGCGGCTTTAAGTTTACATTATGATAAAACGCCCACATGCTTATTTTTATGAAATTTGTCATCGATGGGAGCGCTTAACAACCATATTAAAACCCCCGATGGGCTTGCCTCCAAGATCAAGGGTTCGGACCGGGACGCATTCAATGCCCTGTTTGAAATGCTCTGGCAGCCCATGTATGGCTATGCGGCCTCCCTGCTCACCGACAAGGTCCTGGCCGAGGACCTGGTACAGGAAGTGTGGATCGATTACTGGCAAAGGCGTGGGGAGGTCGAGATCCACAACATCAAATCCTATCTCTACAAGGCCATCCGATACAAATGCTACAACAGCCTGCGGGACCGAAAATTCAACAAGATCCAGATCGAGGCGGCCCACGGGGTGGGGGTCAGCCCCGAAATGGAACTGCAGGAAGACGTGATGGAGCTCAACCGATGTATCGACCTTGCCCTTTCGGGCCTTCCCAATCGATGCCGGCAGGTATTCATTCTCAGTAGGGTCAACCAAGTCTGCAACAAGGAGATCGCCAAAAGGCTGAACATTTCCCAACGATCCGTTGAAAACCAGTTGTCCTTTGCCCTTCGCAGGCTCCGTAAGGAACTCTTCGCCGTCCATTCCCTTTTCCAGTAGGTTGCTTCTGGATTAACCAAAGGTTAAGTGCACGGTTCCAACATTAACCAATGATTAAAATTGGGCCATCCAATGTGCGTTGCACCTCCTTTTCGGTACTTCTAGGTATAGGGACCGGCCAATGACCGAAAAAGAGATCAAAGGATTGATGCAAAAATACCTCGATGGGACGATCACCAGAGGGGAAGAGCAGCTTTTGGAGCGCTTCGATGCCAATCTTTTGTCCAAGAACCAAGATTGGGCTTTAAAAAGTCCAAACCCCCCAAAGAAACCAAATTTGGGGAACTCTCCCACAAAACACCTCCGCAATCCGTTCAGGTGGGTGGCCGTCGCGGCCTCCCTTGCCCTTTTGTTGGGTTCGGGCTATCTCCTTTATGGGGAATTTACCGGAGAGGTACGGGAGGCTCCCGTCCAGGAACTGACCAGGTCCACACAATGGGGACAGAAATTGAACCTCAGCTTGGCCGATGGGACCCAAATCCGATTGAACTCGGGGAGCAGCATCAAATATCCGGAACGGTTTACGGGAAACAACAGGGTAGTGGAATTGGAAGGGGAGGCCTATTTTGAGGTGGCCCCGGACCCCCAGAGGCTCTTTGTCATTAAATTGGGAGAGGTGCGGACCACCGTACTGGGGACCTCCTTCAACATCAACTCATATAGTGGACTGGACCATATTGCGGTAACGGTGGTCAGCGGAAAGGTACGGGTGGCCTCCGAGCACAAGGAAGTCCATTTGGGACCCAACGAACAGGGACAGTTCGATAGAAAGACCCGGACCATGACCAAGCGAAAAACGGACATATCCACCTACCTCAATTGGAAGGACGGGATCCTCCAATTCGAGGATACCAAGTTGACCGAGGTGTCCAAGACCCTGGAACGCTGGTTTGGGGTCCAGATCGAATTTGAAAACGGGAATATCGGAAACTGCCATATCACGGCCAGCTATGACAATGTAAATCTGGAGGGGATATTGGAAAGTATTGTTTTTACAAAAAAAGGATTGGGCTACAAATTTCTGGACGGGGACAGCATCTCGATCTCTGGAAGTTGTAGGGATTAAAACGGACACTTCAAAACAACGCCTATGAGCAGAAACAGACCCAAATAAAAAAAAGACAGCCCGTGACACTTTGGCGAGCGTAAAACAGGCTGTCGGTTCGATGATTACAAATACTCATAACCATTTTAAACATGTTGTAAAATTATGAATTCACCAACTAGTAAACAATTCATCACCTTGACATTCCAATGTTTTTTATACCTGATGCTGCTGGCATTGTTCAATCCGGCACTGGCCGCTGACGCCAGGGGACAGAAATTGGAGAGCTTTAGGGTGGGCCTATCCCTGAGGGATGCCACTGTGGTCGAGGTACTCAAAGAGATCGAGGGCCAGACCGAATTCAGGTTTGTCTATGACCGGAAGGTGGACCGCTTGCGGAACACCTACGACATTGCCTATGACAATGTCTCGCTGCGTTCCGTATTGGCTCTGATGTCCAAGGATGCCAACCTTAGTTTTAGAAGGATCGACAACACCATTTCCATCGACGTAAAACCCAAGGCACCACCGGTACCTGTGGTCGAAGTGGTCTTTTTGACGGTTCGTGGAACGATCACCGATCAGGATGGGATACCGCTGCCGGGTGCATCCGTAATCGAAAAGGGGACCGGTAACGGCACCATTGCCGATTTTGACGGGAACTATACCATAGAGGTGGAGTCCGATGGCGTGCTCCAATTTTCCTATCTGGGGTATAGGAGCCAGGAAGTAGCCGTTGATGGCCGTACTTCCATCGACGTTCAAATGGTCCTTGATGTGGCCCAATTGGAGGACGTCGTTGTAGTGGGCTATGGAACCCAGAGAAAATCCGATGTCACCGGTTCCATCTCCTCGGTGGGCACCGAGGATTTCAACCAGGGAATCGTGATGAACCCCGGACAATTGCTCCAGGGCAAAGTGCCCGGGGTCAACATTTCAAATGTCAGTGGGGAACCGGGAGCCTCCCAGGACGTGATCATCCGTGGGGTGGGCAGTCTGCGTTCGGGCACCACCCCCCTGTATGTGATCGATGGCTTTGCCCTTGACAATTCGGCCACAGGGGTGCCCACCAACCCATTGAACTTTATCAATCCCCAGGACATACAGAGCATCGATGTGCTCAAGGATGCCTCCGCAGCCGCCATTTATGGCTCCAGGGCCGCCAATGGGGTGATCGTGATCACTACCAAAAAAGGCAGGGCCGGAAGGACCCAAATGGATCTAACCGTTTCCACGGGCTTTTCCAGTTTGGCCAACAAGGTGGACGTCTTCAGTCCCGATGAATTCCGCAGGCAGGTAGTTGCCGCCGGGGGCACTTTGGAAGATTTGGGCGCCAATACCGATTGGCAGGATGCCCTGACCCGGACCGGTTTTTCCAAGAACGTCAATTTCTCCATGAGCGGGGCCACCGATAAATTCACCTACCACGCTTCCCTGGGGGTCAACGATCAGGAGGGGATCCTCAGGTCCAATGACCTCAAACGCTATTCCGGAAGGTTGAACCTGACCATCGGTTGAAGGTGGAATTCAACATGACCGCCAGTAGGACCGAGAACCTCAGGGCCGATGCCCGATCCATCGTAGGGGACATGCTCCAAATGAACCCGACCTTCCCCCTCTACATCGATGGGGAGCCCGCCGAGCTGGACAACAGGTTGAACCCCTTGGTTCGTGAAAGGATCTACAGTGACGATGCGGTGAACCACAGGATTTTGGCCAATTTGGCCCCCTCCATTGAAATTTTCAATGGACTGACCTATAAACTGAACCTGGGGGTCGACTATTCGACCACCGACCGGGACGTACAGTTTAAGCCCTTTTCCCAATTGGAAGGCTATCTCTTGGGTACCCTGGACAGCTATTTCACCACCAATAGGAACGCCTTGATAGAGAATACCCTGACCTATGATCGTGCCGTGGACAAACACCATATCACCGCTTTGGCAGGGCACACCTATCAAGAAACCTATGTACACCAAAAGGTCTTTGAACTCGAAGGGTTCTCCAATAATGGGATCGATCCAAAATACCAGGATCAGATCAGTGGGGAGAGCACCCAGACCTATATGAACACCTTTGCCACCAAGAACGAGCTCCAGTCCTTCTTTGGCAGGATCAACTATGGGTATGACAACAAATACCTGTTGACCGCCACCATGAGGGCGGACGGTTCCTCCAAATTCGGGGGCAACAACAAATACGGGTATTTCCCCTCCGTTGCCTTGGGATGGAACATCATGAACGAGGATCTCCTCAGCTCCAACACCTCGATCAACAATTTAAAACTCAGGGCCAGTTGGGGTAGGACCGGGAACCAGGAAATTCCTTCCAAGATCACCAAGCTCAGTTATACCGACAGCAAGGACAACAATGACAGTTACCCCATAGGCGGGGATGAAACCTCCATAGAGGATTACCCCTACGGGACCATCTTCACCCGCTTGGCCAATCCCGATATTCAATGGGAGGTATCGGAACAGACCAATATCGGTCTGGATTTCGGGCTGTTCAACAACCGTTTGTCGGGAACCGTGGATTTTTTCACCAAGGTATCCGAGAACATACTCTTGGAGGTGACCCCGGCAGATCCCATACAGCCGACCTCCAAATATTGGACCAATATCCCGGATATGGAGATCAAGAACAAGGGGATCGAGATCGGCCTGGAATACCGCAGTGATTACGATAGGGAGTTCACCTATACCCTTGGCGGGAACCTTTCCTATACCAAGAACGAGGTGGTCGATTCCCCCTATAAGGTATTGACCACCGGGGCGGCCCAGGGAGCGGGACAGACCGGGGCCACGATCAACGGGAACATCAATGGGGAAACCATCGGTTCCTTCTATATGCTGGAGTTTTTGGGCATAGGGGACGATGGTCTGAGCATCCATTCCGAAGAGCGAAAGGTTGTGGGTTCGGCCCTCCCCGATTTGATCTATGCCTTTTATCTGAACTTTCAATACAAGGACTTTGATCTTGGGTTCAACTTCAACGGGGTGTCGGGCAACAAGGTATACAACCATACGGCCATGAGCCAGTTCACCAAGGGTCTTTTGGCCTCGAACCTGAACACCACGGCCCTGGCCTCTGCCTTTCCCAATGAGGATATGACCAACTCGAATACCGTGTCCACCCGTTATCTGGAGGATGGTTCATTCCTGCGTCTGAACAATGCCACCTTGGGCTACAGCCTGGACCCCAAGTTTGTCGGCCTGGACAATCTGGTGAACTCCATTCGCCTATCCA
>CALDPL010000411.1 GCA_937911965.1 uncultured Allomuricauda sp.
GTCGACATGGTGGTGTGGGCTTTCTGCACTAGGTGTTCTGTGGCTACCGGGGTTAGGCGATGAGGGACTTCAGCATGGTCGAAACCTCGGCCGCTGCCTCTGCGTCAATGTTCTTGCCTTTGGTCAGGGCCTGTTTGACGGATTCGTAGTTCTCAATGATCCCGTTATGGATGATCGCAAGATCCCCTGAATTGGAGAAATGGGGATGGGAGTTCACATCGTTGGGGGCCCCATGGGTGGCCCATCGGGTATGTCCAATGCCCAATTTACCCTTTAGGGGGATATTGGCCTCGGCCCGTTGTTTCAGGTCCTCCACCTTCCCCTTGGTTTTCGAAAGATGGGTGTCCTTCCCGTCGTAGAGCGCGATTCCCGCACTGTCATATCCACGGTATTCCAGCCTTTGCAGGCCCTTGATGATTATGGGATAGGCTTCCCTATGGCCGATATAACCAACTATTCCACACATAAGATTGATTTTTGGTTCATTTCCATTATTGGGTGAATGGTACCCAAATTTAAGACCAATGTCCCTAAATTGGACCTATAGCGGCACATAAAACGATGAACGTCCAAATATCCTCTTTGAGCGGCAGCATCAATTGGCCTCCGTATAGTAAATCTCGAGCTTTAGCTTCACTCCCTCGTCCCCGGCACCCACATTGCTCCCATAGAGTACCGTGCCCAAGGGATTGATCGTGGACATAATGGGATAGTCCACTTCCTGGGGTCCCTCCCCCACGGCCTTCTTGATCGAATTGACCGATATATTGGAGGTAAGGCTCAGCGCCAGGGGGTCGTTGTCGGCACCCCTGACAATGATGTCATTGAGGTGTTCCGTGATCCTGATGGTGTATTTGGAACCCATGCCGTCCTCACTTTGCAACAGTCCGTCGTGATTGGAAAAGTATTTCAGGGGATCCACCACGGTTTCGGGGTTGTTCGGCTCATTGGCAATCCGGTACAGCGGTGCATTGGTCTTGGCATTGTAGAGGTAGAGCCTCGGGGGCTCAAAGGTACCCCCGGCATTGCCCAAGGCTTCCCGGTCCACATGGAAGACCAGATTGGCCTCGTTGATGATCCAGTTGTTCGCCCTGATCTGATCGATCAATTGGGAACCCCCGTTGACCAACTCGTCGAACAGTCGGATCTCCGCCATGGCCACCCCTCCCTTCAGGTAGATCCTCGATGCATTTTCCCCAGTGTCCAGGGCATCGGTTATATTCGGTGGCAGGGGATCCTCTTCAAAAACATTGACGGCATTGCCGACAATCCCTTCGGTGGTACTGGAGAGAAAGCCGAGCGTAAAGGTCTTTTCACCGACCACCACCTCCTCGGCCTCCGTATCGTAGTCCCGGTACTCATAATCGATCCTGATACTGGCCCTGCTCATGTCCAAAAGGAACATCAACTCATCGAGATCCGTTCCCGAAAGGTGTATCCCCCGGATGAAATTCTTGAAGTTCGATTGGTTCATGAGTTCGGCCTGCCCCTCCTTGTCCAGGATATTGGCCTGAAAAAAGTCCTTGTCCAAGGGGACATAAATCCCTGGGGGCAGCCTGGATTCGACTTGCTTGGATTCGTCCACATCCTCGGTCTCCGGATCGTCCTTCTTGAAAAAGCGGTAATCCTCATCGCTGATGGTCACCTCCACATCGGCCAACAATTCCCCGATAAAGCTTGAAAAATCATGATTGGAGTAGTATTCCTGGGCCTCCAAAAAATTGGTGTTGGGGTCCAGGTCCCTAAGGTAGTAATTGGATCTGGAGACCTGCAAGTTGAAGGTTTTGGTCCGATCTCCGAAAATGCTGTCCAGGTCATATCTCTTGGGATGGCTCTGGGATACAAAGCCGTCCTCGGTACCGTCGCTGTTCGGATCGAAGGGATCGGAACCTATGATCCGTTCCTGGTTGTCGGTGACCCCGTCCCCGTCCCAATCCGAATTGGGGTCGTTCACATCATCCCCGACCTCGAATTCATCATCCACCCCGTCCCCATCGCTGTCCCCGGCAGGCGGCAAAAGATAGGGGATGTGGAGGTAGACCTCGGTCACGGTCTCGTTTTCCTCAATGGTGGCCACGTCGTCGTCGGTAGCCGCACTGTCCGCCTTTGATTGGGGAGAGTCCCCGAAGGTCGGATTCAGGGAAGACAGGCTGATCTGGGAAATGATGCTCGCCTTCCTCTTCCCGTAAATGGGGTCCACGAGGGTCCCCAATTGATAGACCGGCAATCTGTTGGTCTGTACTGCCGTGATGCCCTTGTTATAGGCAAAAACATCGTATTCCACCTTTCCAGTGCTGAAGGGTTCGCCCCCGATCACCCCTTCCCCAATGGTGCCCAGTTCGTCTTCACAGGAGACCATAAATAAAAATAGGGCTCCGATCGAGGCCGAAAGGCCAAGGATTTTTGAAAATCTCATTCAGTTTATTTTAAAACCTCGGTTTTATAGAAATTTGTGTACGCCTCTTCTGCTTCCTGAAGTTGAACATAGGGCAATACGGGTATGGAAAGACTGTCTATATGGTCCTTTAGATCGCCGGACAATTCTTCCGCAGCTAAAATAACGGCATCGGAATAATCCACTGCAATCTTTAACAAATTATTATAGTCGGGTTTTTCAAGAATGGAAATCACCTTTTTGTCGATTCCGTCAAAGGCGATCTTGTCGATCAGGCTCCCGTCGAGCTCCCCTTCGAAACCCTTCCCGTAGACCGAAGTGATAATTTTGCTGTCCACAAAGAGCGGCTCGTCCGCATAATACTTTCTAAGGTAAAGCGGCAATAGGGAGGCCATCCAACCGTGCACGTGGATGATGTCCGGGGACCAGTTCAGTTTTTTGACGGTCTCCACAACGCCCTTTGCAAAAAAAATGGCGCGCTCGTCATTGTCCTGGAACAATTTGCCCTCCGCATCCTTGAAGGTGGCCTTCCTTTTGAAATATTCCTCGTTGTCTATGAAGTAAACCTGAATCCGTTCCCGGGGAATGGAGGCCACCTTGATGATCAGCGGCATGTCCATGTCGTTTATGACCAGATTCATCCCTGAAAGGCGGATGACCTCGTGCAGCTGGTGCCTCCTTTCATTGATATTTCCATATCTCGGCATAAAGATCCTGATCTGCCCCCCGTTGCTGTTCACCATCCGAGGTGCTTCGTACGACATTAAAGAAACTGGATTCTCTGGGAGGTAGGGAACTAATTCAGAAGATACAAACAATATCTTTTTACCGTTCATGAACTTTTTATTTTGTTTATCTGAAAAACGTAGGTGCAAAAGTACAAAAATTATGCTGATTACCAGTATTTATAGTATTTTTGCCCGCTCTCAAAGCTTAAGATGCACGTATTTTACCGCAAAGGGGAATTGGTTTCCTTCCTGGAAGGGGAACGGAAAAAAAATCACAGTATAGGGCTTGTGCCCACCATGGGTGCCCTGCATCGGGGGCATATTTCCCTGGTTGAAAAAGCCCTTTCGGAAAACGATCTGACCGTGGTCAGCATTTTCGTGAACCCCACCCAATTCGACCAAAGGGACGATCTGGAGAAATACCCGAGGAACCTGCAACGGGACCTGGACCTTCTACAAGGGTCCAACGGCCGCCTGGCGGTCTACTCCCCTTCCGTGGAAGAAATATACGGAGGGGATGTCAACTCCCAAATCTATGACTTTGACGGCCTGGACCAAGTGATGGAAGGCGCTTTCCGCAAAGGCCATTTCAACGGGGTGGGAACCGTCGTGGAACTGTTGCTGCGCACGGTGGGCCCCGATAGGGCCTATTTTGGGGAAAAGGACTTCCAACAGCTCCAGATCATACGCAAAATGACAGAAATCAAAAATTTGCCCTATGCCATCATCGGGTGTCCCATCGAACGGGAACCCAATGGATTGGCCATGAGCTCCCGCAACGAAAGGCTCAGTTCGGACACCCGGGCCGAGGCGGGAATCATCCACCAAGGCCTGATGACTGCCAAAACCCATTTTGGCACGGAAAATGCAGAACGAACCAAGGCCCGGGCCAGGTCCCTGGTGGAGGGACGGCCGGGCTTTGAAGTGGAGTATTTCGAGATCGCCGACGAGGCCGACCTCAGGCCCATGGTCCAATTGGAACCGGGCCATACCTACAGGGCCTTTATCGCCGTATATGCCGATGGGGTGCGCCTGATTGATAATTTAAGATTGAATTGATACTTTTGCAGTATGCAAATTGAAGTTGTAAAATCCAAAGTCCACAGGGTCCGGGTCACCGGGGCCGACCTAAACTACATAGGCAGCATCACCATTGATGAAGACCTTATGGATGCGGCCAATATCATCCGTGGGGAAAAGGTGCAGATCGTCAACAACAACAACGGGGAGCGATTGGAAACCTATGCCATCCCGGGTCCCAGGGGCTCCGGGGAACTCACCTTGAACGGGGCAGCGGCCCGAAAGGTGGCCGTAGGCGATATCCTGATCCTGATCACCTATGCCTGGATGGACCTTGAACAGGCCAAATCCTTCAACCCGGCCATGGTGTTTCCCGATGAGGCCACCAACCTACTCAACTGATTTTGGCCCCTTCCCTAAAAA
>CALDPL010000412.1 GCA_937911965.1 uncultured Allomuricauda sp.
CCGCCACCACGAACGCGTTGGCGGGCAGCGCGCCGTGATCGGCGGGGTCGACAGCATCGCCGCCGAGCAGCACCAGTGCGGTTGTGGATGTGTGCGACACGTCGTGACCTCGGGTGGAGGGAACGACGATGCGCGAGCTGAGGGTGCCTCCCTGCGCCGGCATGACCCGGATCAGGTTCAGACGGTCGGAGGTGGAACGACCCTCCCTCTCAGCCCGACGCCTCGGGCTCCCGTGGTACGGGGTCACTCTAGCCACGCCCGCTCGCACCGGCGCGAAACGACCACTGGTGGCCTCCTCGCGCCAGCGAAAGCGCATTGCGCTACGAGTAGGCGGCGATGCCCGTAGGGAAGCGCGATGCGGATAAGCCTGCGCTCGACCATGCCACCGAGGTCGCCGGTCCAGGGCTCAAGGGCGCTCCGCCGTGCAGCCGGGTCATGGAATGTGCCTAAAGACGCCCGATTTCGGATAGCGCGATCATCGCCGCACGCCGCGCAGGCAACGCGCGACGGGCATTCCGGTTCGCATCGTCCCGCTTCTCACTGGTTGACCGGAGACGCGGGGTCGAGCAGCAGCGCCATCACGTCCTTGAGCTGTTCCTCGGTGATATGGTGTTTCTGGATAAGCTTGTCGTAGTGCTTTTTGGTGAACTGCTCAAAGGATTTTTCCAAGATCGTTATGGCGAGTTCCACCGAGGGTTTTCGGTCCTTTCTCTTGAGTTGGAGGATCAGGCATTCGTCCAGGGATCTTGCCCCGACCCCGGGGGGATCCAACTCCTGTACCACTTTGAGGACCTCCTCGATCTGTTTCTCCTCCACATAGATGTTCTGGGTAAAGGCCAGATCGTCCATGATATCCGGCAGGGGGCGGCGAATGTATCCACTCTCGTCCACACTGCCGACCAGGAACTCGGCTATGGCCCATTGGTCGTCGTCCAAATAGGCCGTATTGAGCTGGTTGATCAAGTATTGGTTGAATGAGATGCCGGCGGCATAGGGAATGCTCCGTTCCTCATCGTCCGAGGAATAGTTGTTTGCCTGCATCCTATAATCCGGGATTTCGTCATCACTGAGGTATTCATCGATATTGATCTCATCGGTGTCAATGGTCTCGGAATCCGAATTGTCATCGTAGGTGTCCCCATAGTCGTCATCCATAAGTTCACTCTCCTCCTTCCCGCTCTCCAAAGCGGGGTTCTCCTCCAACTCCTGCTTCAACCGTTGCTCAAAGGCCTGGGTGGGCAATTGAATGAGCTTCATGAGCTGGATTTGCTGTGGGGACAGTTTTTGGGAAAGCTTAAACTGTAGATGTTGTTTCAGCATAGGGAATGAATTAAAACCTTCCTTCCTGTAAAGTTAATGATTCAAATTGAACCTAGGGCTAAAACTCGGCGTTCTGGGGGGTCCTGGGGTAGGGGATGACGTCCCTGATGTTGCCCATACCGGTGACAAACTGCACCATCCGCTCAAAACCCAGTCCGAATCCGGAATGTACCGCGGTTCCGAACCTTCTCAGGTCCATATACCACCAGAGTTCCCTTTCATCGATATTGAGGTCTTTCAGTTTCTGTTGGAGCACTTCCAGGCGTTCCTCCCGTTGGGATCCCCCGACGATCTCCCCGATCCCCGGGAAGAGCACGTCCATGGCCCGTACGGTCTTTCCATCCTCGTTCAGTCGCATATAGAAGGCCTTGATGTCCGCCGGATAATCGAAGAGGATGACCGGGCAATTGAAGTGTTTTTCCACCAGATAGCGCTCGTGTTCACTCTGTAGGTCCGCTCCCCAGGCCTCGATCGGGTATTTGAATTTTTTCTTTTTGTTGGGTTTGGAATCCCGGAGGATATCGATGGCTTCGGTATAGGATACCCGTTTGAAATTATTCTCCACCACAAAGCGGAGCCGTTCCAAGAGGGCCATTTGGGAGCGCTGCTCCTTGGGCTTGGATATTTCTTCCTCCAATAGCCGGCCCTGAAGGAATTCCAGGTCGTCCTGACAGTGCTCCAGCACGTATTTGATGATCCACTTTATAAAATCCTCGGCCAGGTCCATATTGGCGTCCAGATCGTAAAAGGCCATTTCGGGTTCGATCATCCAAAACTCGGCCAGGTGCCTGGAGGTGTTGGAATTCTCCGCCCTGAATGTGGGGCCAAAGGTGTAGATCTTTCCAAGACCCATGGCATAGGTTTCCCCTTCCAATTGTCCGGATACCGTAAGGTTGGTCTCCTTTCCGAAGAAATCCTTGGAATGGTCCACCTCCCCTTTGTCGTCCAGGGGAGGACTTTTGGGGTCCAGGGTGGTCACCCGGAACATTTCCCCGGCACCCTCGGCATCTGAGCCTGTGATGATGGGGGAATGCATATAAAAAAAACCATTCTGTTGAAAATAACTGTGGATGGCAAAGGAGAGGGTGGAGCGTACCCGCATCACCGCGGAAAAGGTAGCGGTCCTGATTCTCAGGTGTGCCTTTTCCCTGAGAAATTCCAGGGAGTGCTTCTTGGGCTGTATGGGGTAGGACTGGGGGTCAGCGCCACCGTGGACCATTAGGTCCGTGGCCTGTATCTCCACGGACTGTCCCTTGCCCTGGCTCTCCACCAGGGTCCCTGTGACCTTCAGGGCCGCCCCCGTACTTATCTCCTTGAGAAGCCCATGGTCCAAGTTGTCAAAATCCAGTACGCACTGGATGTTGTGGATGGTCGAACCATCGTTCAGGGCCACAAAGCGGTTGCTCCTAAAGGTTTTTACCCATCCGTTCACTTCGACCCGATCTCCCAAGGGCTGTTTTTGCAACAATTCTTTAATGGAATACGACTTCATGCCAAGGCTTTATTTTATCAGGGTCAAAGATAGGATTTTGAACAAAATTCAGGGCCATGGACCGTCCACTATTTGTCCTTTCCGCCCCCTTCCTCCCCGGGCAGAATATCGATCTGTGGTTCCCTGAGCACCTTTTTGTTGGCGATGCTCCTTTCCAAAGAGAGCAAGAGGGAGGGCATCAGCAATAGATTGGACATCATGGCGCACAACAGGGTGGTCGATACCAGGGCCCCAAGGGCCTGGGTACCCCCGAAACTGGAGATGATGAAGACCGAGAATCCGGCCAACAGCACTATAGAGGTATAGAACATGCTTACCCCGGTTTCTTTTAAGGCGCCGTAGACCGATCTTTTGATCTGCCATTTATTGGAAATCAGTTCCTGCCGGTATTTGGCCAAAAAGTGGATGGTATCGTCCACGGATATCCCAAAGGCAATGCTGAAGACCAAAATGGTGGATGGTTTGATGGGAATGCCCAGATAACCCATGATCCCCGCAGTGAACACCAAGGGCAACAGGTTTGGGACCAAGGAGATGACCACCATTCGAAAGGAACGGAACAAATAAGCCATAAATAGGGAAATCAGCCCAATGGTCAACAGCAGGGAAATCAGGAGGTTTTTGACCAAAAAGCGGGTCCCTTTTAGAAAAAGCAGGGATTTTCCCGTCATATAGGCCCGAAAGTCTTCCTGGGGAAAGAGTTTGTCGATGGCCTGTTGCAGGGTCTTTTCAATCTCCTCCATGCGCTCGATCTTGACATCCTTCATATAGGTGGTCATCCGAGCCGTCTGTCCAACGGAGTCCACAAAGCTCTCCAACAATTTTCCATCGGCATTGGATTTTCGGGCCACATCCATGATGAAGTTGCTCTCCTGTCGGGTGGGCAATTGATAGTATTTTGGAATTCCGTTGTAAAAGGCCTGTTTGGAATATTTTATCAGGTCGACCACAGAGATGGGCCTGGATAGTTCGGGGATGTCGTCGATCACTTGGCCCAATCCATCCATCCGCTCCAGGGTGCCGCTTCGGATGACCCCGTTCCGTCGTTTGCTGTCCACCACCACTTCAAGGGGCATGATGCCGTCGAACTCCTGCTCGTAGAACTGAATGTCATCGTAAAAATGGGTATGCTTGGGCATGTCCTCGATCCGGCTCCCTGTGATCTGCATTTGGAATATTCCTATAATGCCAAAGATCAAGATTCCCAAGGTGACCAGATAGATGGCAATCCTATGGTTACGTACCATGCGCACCAACCAATTGACAAAAAAATCGATCCACCTTTTGTTTAGGTGCTTTAGGTGTTTGACCTTGGGCAGGTGCATAAAGCTGTACAGAATGGGAATGATCAAGAGGGATAGGGTGAAGATGCCCAAAATGTTCAGGGAGGCCACAACCCCGAATTCCCGGAGCAGTTCGATTTCCAGGATGATAAAAGTGGAAAAGCCCACTGCCGTGGTCATATTGGTCATCAAGGTGGCATTTCCCACCTTGGAGATGACCCGTTGGAGGGAAAGGGCCTGGTTGCCGTGCCTGTTGACCTCCTGCTGGTATTTGTTGATCAAAAAGATGCAATTGGGAATCCCGATTACAATGATCAAAGGGGGAATCATGGCCGTGAGGATCGTCATCTCAAAATTGAAGATTCCCAAGGTCCCAAAGGACCACATCACCCCGATGATGACCACGATCATGGATATGAAGGTGGCCCTGAAGCTCCTGAAGAAAAAATAAAAGATCAGGGAGGTGATCACAAGGGCGGCGACAATAAAGATACCGATTTCGTCCACCATGGTCTTGGTGTTCCAGGAACGGATATAGGGCATGCCCGATACCCGGACGTCCATTTGGGTCTCGGCCTCAAAATCCACAATAAGGTCCTGAAGGTCGTTCAGGATGAATTCGTTTCTCACCGCGGTGTTGACGATGTCCTTGTCCATATAGGCAATGGTCCGAATGGTGCCGCTTTCCGGGTTGTAGATCAGGCCGTCATAAAAGGGGAGCTCGGTGAACAATGCATTTTTGATCGAATCCACTTCCCGTTCGGAACCCGGGCTTCCCTTAAGGAAGGGTTCCATGGCAAAGGCCTGATTTTCATTGTCCTTGACCAGTACCTTGAGGTTCTCCAGGGAGATGGCGTAATCGATCTCCGGGAAGGCCTCCAATTGTTTGGACAAGCGGTTCCAACGGTTGAAGTTTTCCGGTTCGAAAAGGGCGGAATCCTTGATGGCCAAGACAATGGCATTGCCCTCCTCCCCGAACAGATCGGTGAAGTCCTTGTATTGCAGGCTGGCTGGGTGGTGTTCGGGCAGGATGATCGACTCCGTGTTGGAAAATCGTATGTTCTTCCATTGGAGGCCCATAAAAACGGTAAACCCTACAATACACAGCAGGATGAATATCCTATTCCTTAGAATGATACGGGCGACCTTGGGCCAAATTCCCTTGGTGATCTTTGCTGCCATTCAATTAAAATTGGCCGCAAAGGTAACCATTGAATGATTGTCTTCCTAAGAAAGGGGGTGCCGGAATCCCCAAGTTTTACACCTTCATGATGTCGGCTTCCTTGACCGCAAGTATGTTGTCGACTTTTTTACTGTAGGAATCGGTCAGGATTTGTACTTCGGTTTCGGCCTTCTTCAAAGAATCCTCTGAGATTTCAAGGGCCTTCAGCTCCTTGTTGGCCTCTTGCCTTGCCGAACGGATACTGACCTTGGCATCCTCGGCCTCGGATTTGGCCTGTTTGGCCAGTTGCTTCCGCCTTTCTTCGGTCAAGGGGGGTACATTGATGATGACGGTTTCCCCATTGTTCATGGGATTGAAGCCGAGATTGGCGTTGAGGATGGCGTTCTCGATCTCCCCGATCAGGTTCTTTTCCCAGGGCTGTACGGAAATGGTCCTCGCATCCGGGGTATTGATGTTCGATACCTGGGAAAGGGGGGTCTGGGCCCCGTAATAATCCACCATAACGGAGGACAACATCACCGGACTGGCCTTTCCGGCCCGGATCTTTGCCAATGATTTTTCCAAATGGGCAATACTGCCATCCATGCTTTCCTTGGCGCTTTCCAGTACAAATTTTACTTCTTCGTCCATTTTATTTTTGTTTTGGGCCGGGGATCTGGAATCCGGTCATACATTGACCACGGTCCCTATATTCTCACCGGATACTATTTTCAATAAATTGCCCCTGGTGTTCATGTCGAAAACCACTATGGGCAGGTGGTTTTCCTGGCTTAGGGTAAAGGCCGTGGTATCCATCACCTTCAGGCCCTTTGTGAGCACCTCCTGAAAGGAAAGGGACTCGAATTTGGTGGCCGTTTTGTCCTTTTCCGGGTCCGAGGTATAGATGCCATCCACCCGGGTCCCCTTGAGGATGACATCGGCATTGTTAACATAAAAACGGGAATCACCTCCGACATTAATTTTGCCGTCTTCACTCTGACGAATATCCCCACCAGAAGTGAGTGTGAGATCTCCCGCCAGCGCGCTATCTCCTAGCTGTATCGCCTGGGGTGTTTTCAGTTGAATATCTTGCCCACTCGCAATGACCAAATCTAAGAAATCGTCGGACGCAGAGGACGTAGCTTTGCCCACATTGGAGAGATTAGCGGAAACGCCGTTTAGATCGAGCGTTAACACACCATCCACGTTCAGGTTAATACCCGTCACCGACAGATTTTCTGAAGCTTCGCCACGACTGGCGAGGGTGACATTGCCGGTGGAGGCAATCGTCGGAACTGTAAAACCTCTCTCAGCAGTCAAAGTAATCGCTCCGCCATCGACGGTATTCAGAGAGCGGCCATTAAAATTCCACTCCGCTGCGCCGAGATTAAT
>CALDPL010000413.1 GCA_937911965.1 uncultured Allomuricauda sp.
ACCTCGAGCGGCGACGGCCTCGGCTGCCTTGGTGGGCCAGGGCGCGTAGACCACGTCGAACAGGTCGGCCCTGGACCGGGCCAAGACCGTCCTGGCATTGACGGACCCTGCGACCAAGGCCCATGAATTGGCAAGACCGGGACATATCTTTCCCTTGATTGCCAAGGAAGGTGGGGTGCTCAGGCGTACCGGTCATACGGAGGCGGCCATTGATTTTGCCCGATTGGCGGGATTGCAACCCGCTGGGGTCATCGTGGAAATCATGAACGAGGATGGCAGTATGGCGCGCCTGCCCCAACTCATGAAGGTGGCCAAGAAATTCGATCTCAAGATTGTATCCATCGAAGACCTGATCGCCTATAGGATGGAACACGATAGCCTGATAGAACTCAAGGAATCCTTTGATCTCAAGACCCGATTCGGGGATTTCAGGTTGCGTGCCTACCAACAGACCACCAACGAACAGGTCCATATCGCCCTGGTAAGGGGCCATTGGAAAAGTGGGGAACCCATCCTTACGCGGATCAATTCCAACTTGGTGAACAATGATATATTGGGCACCTTGACCAACAATCCGGACCAGGCCCTCAAACGCATGTTCGATGTGCTGAACTCCGAGAAGAACGCGGCCATGATATTCATCAACCAGAGCAATCAGGACACCAACCTGCTCAATCGGCTTTCAGAACTCAAAAAGCTTCAGGGTCAGGGCGTGGTCAAGGCCCCCAAGATCGATATGGACACCAAGGATTTTGGAATCGGGGCCCAGATCTTGCACGATCTGAACATTTCAAAGATCCGGTTGTTGAGCAATTCCGGCCAGACCCGTCGCGTGGGGATGGTGGGATATGGCCTGGAGATCGTGGAATATGTGAATTATTGAAATTACGGCCCAGCCAAGAAAGGGATCCAAAAACAAAGAAGATGGAAAGTTTTGGAAACTGCCTTAAATTCCCTTGAGGGCATCCACCATCCGATTGGCCCTTTGGACCACTTCCTCTTCGCTCCATCCCAATTTGATCAGGGCAGATACGGTCCTGCCCATCCAATGGTCCGATTTTGAAAAGTCAGCTTTGCTATAATCGGGAAGGGAGTCCCTGACTTCAGCGGGAAGTTTCCCCAAGGATTTAAGCTGGGTCAAATGGTCCCATTTCCTGTGGTAGTGCCAATTGTTGTCGTACCAATAAAAACAGGAATCCACCCCATTGGCCCCCAAGGCCGCATGGGCCTTTCTGGCCAGTTCCTCGGTGGGCAGGAAAAAACTGAGGAAGGAGTAATTTCCGAGCCCACCTTCGGGAATCCTTCTGAATTCAATTCCGGGCAGCTCTCCCAAGGCCTCCCTCAAAATTTCATGGTTTCTATTTTGAATGGTGATGAAATCGTCCAATCGGGACAACTGGGCCAGTCCCACGGCCGCATTGAGCTCGGATATCCTGTAGTTGTACCCCAAAAAAGGATGGCCTTCCGCACCCCGGTCATTGCCCAGGTGGTCGTGTCCGTGATCGGAATATTTATGGGCATTTTCATAGTAGGTTGAATTGTTTGTGACCACGGCTCCTCCTTCCCCACAGGTGATGGTCTTGACGTAATCGAAGGAATAGCATCCCAAATCCCCGATGCTTCCCAATGGTCTGCCCCCATAACTTCCGCCTATGGCCTGACAGGCATCCTCCAGGAGCAACAATCCGTGTTTGTCGCAAAGTTGTGCCAGGGCATCCAGATCGGCCATGGATCCGCACATATGAACCGGCATGACCACCTTGGTCCTTGGACCAATGGCCTGTTCCACTGCTTTGGGGTCCAGGGTAAGGGTATCGTCGATATCCACCATGATCGGGACGGCACCCACGGACAAAACGGCCTCAAAGCTGGCGACAAAAGTGAAGGTGGGCAAGATGACCTCGTCCCCCGCCCCTACTCCCGCGCTGGCCAGGGCCACTGTCAGGGCAGCGGTGCCACTGCTCACCAGGTGGGCATGGCCGACCTGCATTTTGGCCGCGAGGGCAGCTTCCATTTCCTTGGCTTTCCAGTGCCCCCCACGCATTCCATCAAATCCATAACGCATCAACACTCCCGAGTCCAGTACTTCCTGTACCCCTTTTCGTTCCAAGTCCCCAAAAAGTTCAAATCCAGGCATAGTCAACTATTTTGATCAATTAAAAAAACCACAATTTA
>CALDPL010000414.1 GCA_937911965.1 uncultured Allomuricauda sp.
TTCCAAGGCAATTTCCAGTACCACATCCTTTTCTTTGATGCCATTGGTTCCCGTGGCCCCCGAATCCCTTCCCCCATGTCCTGGATCAATGACGATGATCGGTCTTTGGGAATGGGAGGGCATCATCCATAATACTATGAAAAGCAGTCCCAATATTTTGATTGTGTGTGTACGTTGTTTTTTGTTCATGATTTTCCCATTTGTTGAGCAATTTCCAATGGATGTGAATTATTCCTATGAATAATTTAAAAATTAACACCTATAAACGTTAATAAATAAGAATACTTAAACAAAAATTTGGATTCCTTGGATATTCGTCATCGGAAGTCGGGCCTCTCATCAAGGTTTCTTAGGGTTTCCAAAAATTCAATCAATAACCGATTTGTTCCCTTGGGGGACGATCAAAAAACGAACAGTCATGAAAAACAGAAAAACAGCGGTACTGCTATTGGGTGCCACGATGCTTTCCTTGCCCTTGTATCCACAGATCGGGGGCATAGAGGATTCGGTCAATGAGATCTCGGATACCATTCGGGGCATTTTTCCAATTATTCTGGGGGTCATCTTCCTGGTCGGATTCCTGTTCAATGCCGGACATTTCTTCGGGGAGAACGCAGACCTCAAAAAGGGGATCACCAGGGTACTGGTCTTTGTCCTTATCGCCGGGGCGGTGGTGGGAATCTTTACCTACCTGATCGGAATCGTGGTCTGATGAAACACTTTGAAGTGTATCGGCACATCCGCAAAAGGGCCCTGATCTTTGGATTGCCCGTGGCCCTGTTTGCCCTGCAGATCATGGCCGTCATCACATCCTTGATGGCGGTCATCTTCTCCTTTGGTCCCTTTCTTCTCCTGGGAGCCCTTGTCCTCAATGCGGGCCTGTACCGCTTCCTTTTGGAACTGGCCCATAATCCCGGCCTGTTGCAGCTGGGAAGGGTCTTTCCCAAAATGATTTCCAACAAAAGGATAAATGAATATGAAACATACCATAAACTTTCATGAACACTATCCCATAGTGGAGGTGGAGGGAAACCGGGTGCTGGCCAACAACGGGAACCTGGCCTTTGGATACCGTATGGAGCTCCCTGAGGTCCATTCTTTGTCCGAAGGGGATTTTGATCAATTGCACAGCCTTTGGTTCCAGGCCCTGAAGACCCTGCCCGTGGGCTGTGTGGTCCACAAACAGGACCTCTACCTCAAGGAGACCTTCGATCCGAAGCTGCTTCCAGGGGACAGTTTTTTGGCCCGGGCTACCCGGGAGCACTTTGGCGGGCGGGAGTTCCTTTCCCATGGGTCCCTGCTCTTTTTTATTTGGCCCCGCAACAGGGGTCTCAACGGAGCCTCCTTGGTGAATCCCTTTTCCAAGGTTTCCAAGAAACTTCCCGGTCTAATGGGGGAGCGGGCGGAACACTTTGAAAAAGCGGTACGCGATGCGGTACATTTTTTGGACAACAGCCCCTATTTCAAAATGCTCCCCTTCAACCAAGCGGGCTTGATCCATTACACGGATGCCTTCTTCAACGGCTTCAACCCGGATTTTGATACGGACACCGTCCTGGACCAAGGGGAAGTGAGGGTGGGAGATCAGGAGTTCGGTGTCCTGGCGGTAAACCATGAATCCTGTTTTGGGGACAAGGTTCAGAGCAGCAGGCCCGATGGGCATTTTGGTGCGGATGGCTCTCTGTTCCATCAAGGGTTTGTCGATGGACTGGGTCTGGGCCTTGAGGGAAATCATATGGTCAACCAAATCATCCACATGGACGATACCCAGGGATGGAGGAGGCGATTGGAGAAAAGGCTGGAGGAACTGTCCAAGAGCAGCAACTTCGGGTCCCGAAACAAGGTGCTACACGATAAATTGTCCGATATCCTGGAGCGAATCAACCGGGATGATTCCTCCCGTATGGTCCGCGGCCAGTTCAATCTGGTCTTTTGGGAGGAGGGTCCCCGGAAATTGCAGGGAAGGGTATCGGAGGTATCGGCCCGCTTCAAGGCCCTGGACATGCATCCCTACCTCCCCAAGGGGCAGGCGAAAATGCATTATCTGTTGAACAGCTATCCTTTGTTTTCCAGTAATTTTTCGCAGCACGACCTCTTTGTCTGCGAATTGGCGCACGTCCTCTGTCTAATGATCAACAATACCAATTACCGATCGGATGATACGGGGATCGTATTCAACGACCGTTTGGGGAATATCCCGGTGCTGAAGGATGTCTGGGACGAGGGAAAGAAACGTATCAAGGCACGGAACTTTGCGATTTTTGCCCCCACCGGGGAGGGGAAATCCTTTTTGGCCAACAACATCCTGCGCCAATTCTTTGAACAGGGGGTCCGTTTGGTGATCATCGACCTTGGGGGCAGCTATTCCAAATTCGCCCAACTCTACCCCGGGGAACAC
>CALDPL010000415.1 GCA_937911965.1 uncultured Allomuricauda sp.
GGACACCTTCAGGGATTCCCTGGACATCATCGAACGGGATCTGGCCGAGCACAAGGAGGACAAAAAACTGGTGATGTACTGTACCGGGGGCATCCGCTGCGAAAAGGCCAGTGCCTATTACAAACACAAAGGGTTCAAGCAGGTCTACCAATTGGAGGGGGGCATTATCGAATATACCCGACAGGTACAGGCCCAAAAGCTCGAGAACAAATTCATGGGCAAGAACTTTGTGTTCGACCACCGCAGGGGGGAGAGGATTTCCAATGATGTCATCGCCCATTGCCACCAATGCGGCGCTCCCTGTGACACCCATGTCAACTGTGCCAATGAGGCCTGCCACCTGCTGTTCATCCAATGTGACGCCTGTGCCGCCGCCATGGACAATTGCTGCTCCGTGGACTGTATGGAGGTACATGCCCTGCCCTATGAGGAGCAGAAAAAACTGCGAAAGGGAAAGGCCGTGAGCAACAAGATTTTCAAAAAAGGACGTTCCCCCGTACTCAAATACAAGAATTAGCACTTCCCCGCTGCAACAATTTGCCTATATTTACATTTGAGTAAATTATGAACCCTTTTCAGGGGGATCTGTACCCCTTGAATCAAGATACTATATATGGCGTGTAGCAGTTGTTCAACCGGCAAGGATGGACAACCGCGTGGATGCAAGAACAACGGAACTTGCGGCACTGATGGTTGTAACAAGCTGACAGTCTTTGACTGGCTTTCCAATATGTCGTTGCCCAACGGTCAAAGACCCTTTGACTTTGTTGAGGTGCGATTCAAGAACAGCAGAAAGGAATTCTTCAGGAACGAGGACGACCTTCCCCTGTCCATTGGGGACGTGGTGGCCACACAGGCCAAGTCGGGCCACGATGTCGGGGTGGTCACCCTCTGTGGGGAACTGGTCCGGGTGCAGATGAAAAAGAAAAAGGTCTCCCCTACGGACAAATCCCTTCCCAAGATCTATCGCAAGGCGAGCCAAAGGGACATCGATATCTGGCAGAAATGCCGGGACCGGGAAGAGGAGATCAAAAAACGATCCCGGGAGATCGCCATCGCCCTGAGGCTTGAGATGAAACTCAGCGATGTGGAGTTCCAGGGGGACGGATCCAAGGCCACCTTTTATTATACCGCCGAGGATCGGGTGGATTTCAGGCAACTGATCAAGGATATGGCCAAGGCCTTCCAGATCCGCATCGAGATGCGGCAGATCGGCTACCGGCAGGAAGCCCAGCGCCTGGGGGGCATAGGCTCCTGTGGCCGGGAGCTCTGCTGTTCCACCTGGCTTACCGATTTCAGGAGCGTGAGCACCGCTGCGGCAAGGTATCAGCAATTGGCCCTGAACCCCCAAAAATTGGCAGGACAGTGCGGAAAGCTGAAGTGCTGCCTGAATTACGAGCTGGACACCTATATGGATGCGCTTCGCGATATACCGACCAATATTAATCGTCTGGAAACGGTAAAAGGGAACGCTTACCTCCAGAAGACGGACATTTTCAAAAAACTGATGTGGTTTAGCTTTCAGGGCGACGATAGCTGGATTCCTTTGACGATTGACCGTGTACGGGAAATTCAGGCACAGAACCAGCAGGGACTTAAGCCGGAAGATATACGCGACTTAACGATCGAGGTTGAAGTAAAACCGAAAGAGAGAACTTTCGATTACGAAAATGTGGTGGGGCAAGACAGTCTTACGCGAATGGACGACACCCGCGGACGTAAACGTTCTTCGAAAAGCAGATCGAAAAGTAAAAAACGCGTAGAGAAGCCAGCTGCTGCGGCAGAGGTTCGCAGCCTGGTGGAGGCCGCAGGGCTGCCGGCGCTGCCGCCTGAGCTGCCACTGGAGACCTGGCTGGAGCTGATGGCCAAGGACAAGAAAGCGGACCAGGGCAGGCTCAAATTCATTCTGCTGGATGGCGTGGGCAAGGCCTGTATAGACCCG
>CALDPL010000416.1 GCA_937911965.1 uncultured Allomuricauda sp.
TGATGATCGGCATCCCCCAGGCGACCGGGATGTTGTTCCCGAAGATGCCGATCTCCAGATCCCCCAGATGCATGTCGTTCACACTGAAATCCGCAATGTTGAGGCTGGAAGTGGGCAGGTAGTTCCCGTCCCGCTGCAGTATATTGAGAAAACCGTTGACCGAACCGTTGAGCTTCAGGCTGTCGATTTCCGGGGTGATGTTCTTCAGGGAAACGATCTTGAACTGCAGTTCCAGGTCCTTATAGGTGGAATCCGCAAATTCCCCCCGCAGTCGGATCTGCTCCCTGCCGTCGTGATCCATCACCACATCCTCGATTTTGATGCTGTCCAGGCTGCTGTTGAAGATCACCTTGTTCATACTGTTTCCGTCCTTGTTCAAGATCCAGGTATTGCCCTTAAAGCTCACATCCGATTTTTTTAGGCCGATCACCGATTTGTTGTCCCGGTCGAAGGTGTGGTAGAAGTTCAGGTTGTAGCTGTCGTTGTAGTTGCTGCCCCCCTTGAATTCCGTCCTGAAGAACAGGGTGTCCTTCAGGGTGGTGTTGATCAGGTTGAAATCCCTGATGTCATAGAAATCGGTCTGCATGTCCTCCACCGAGACGAAGGTGTTGAAAAGGGGGTTCTTGTTGTCAATTTTGACCTCGATATTGTCGAATTGGTTCCCAAAGGCCTCGATGCTGGGCGAGCGGAAGGTAAGCCTGAAATCCTGCTGGTCCGCCGTGATGTTCCCCCTGATGAAGGTATTGGGATCAAAGGCCACCTCGGGGAAAAAGACATCCACGATCTTGTTGTAGATCCTGAAGTTGAAATCCAGGTATTGGTCCGGGGAAATATCGAAGGGTTTGTAGTTGGTATAGATGCTCCCTATGGAATTTTGCACCAGCCTTCCGATCTCCCCTACCTTGAACTTGCCCCTCATATAGCCGGTGATGATGTCCGGGGAATTGATGTCCACGGTGCGGACCGTATCCGCGTCGAAGCTTGAATTCACGCTGAAGTCCTCAAAGAAATAGGTGTCGTTCTTGTTCTGATAGGTGGTGTTGGTGAAATTGATCTGTCCTTCGATATCATCCAGGGTACTGCCCTCGATGTCCATGACCACATATCCCTTGAAAATGGAAATGCTGTCATCGATAAAGTTCAGCATCTTGAGATCGGCATAGTCCACGGCCGCGTTGAAATTGAACTTGTTCTCCCCGCCCCCAAAGTCGGCAAGACCTGCGAAATCAAACCTGAAGTTGTCGTCATTGCAGATCAGGGTACCGTCGAACAACTGTTCCTTGAGCAGGCCCGACACCTTGATCTTCTTGTACGGATAGCCGTTGAATTCCAAATTGTAGATCTCCCCGATGACCTCGGTGTTCATGGCCTCGGCCACCGTGCCCTGACCTTCCACGTTCATGTCCAGGGAGGTGAGCCCGAATTGGTCGTCCTCGATAAAGGTCCCCAGTTCAAAATCCATAAGGGAGATGAACCCCGTGTAGGAGGCATGGTCCATATTCTGTATATCGGTCATCACCAGGTCCACATAACTGCTCCCAATGGCCGTGTTCAGGTTGACCTTGGTGTTCAGGGTGGTCTCGTTCACCTGAAGGTCCCCACGTACGGTAAACTGACCCAATCTTTGGATAGCGGGAGGAATGGTCTTTCCCAGGATATTGGGCAAGAGGCCACGGAGCTGGTAGTAACTGGAAGTGATGTTGCTGATATCCCCGCGGAGTTCAAAGGGGGCCTCCTCGGTAAAGAGGTTGTCGAATTCGAAGTCCCCGCGGATTCCCGTATTGTCCGTGTAGAGCAATAGGTCGTTCATTTGGATCTGGTTGAGCACCCCGGCAAAATCTGCCGAAAAGGTGACCACCCGGTCCCGGCCGAATTCGTCAAAGAAGGCATTGATGTCATTGAAGGCCACGGTGGATTCCACAAATTGGGCGTCCACTTGTACCTTGTTGAGAAAGTCCGCCAAGTCCTCTCTTTGGTAATCGAACACCAGGTTGCCCCGAAGGGCCGATTGGTCCGTATCGATCGCCAGGGAATCAAAGCGCATCTGCTCCCTGCTGTACTTGAAATCCGCTGACAGCTTCTTCAACCTTGGTCCCCGGCTGGCATCCAGGGAGAGTGCCTCGATCCCAAGGCTCACCTCCGGGCCCAGGATCAGAAAATCCCGGGAAACGATCCCAATGTTCCCAAAGTCCAAAACGGTGGGCCGCTCTAGGTTTTCATCGATCAGCCGGAAGCGGCCATCCTCGATTTCGATCCCGCTGGAGCCCATATAAAAGGGCGGGGTACCGGGATCCCTTGGTTTGCCGTCGTCCAATTTGGCAACAAAGACATCCAGGTTGGTTTGATCCTCCCCTTGATAGGTTTTCAGGTTAAAGGTCAGCCCCTTGATCCCGATGTCCCCAAACTCCAATTTCCCCTGGGCGATGTTGCCCAGGTTTAGGATGGAGGTCCTGAGTTTGTCGATGTGGGCCAGGGTGTCCCGGCGGTAGTCTTCCACATAGATGCCTTTGATGTCCGTATCGAGGGTGAGCAGGGAAATCTGGATCCGTTCGATATGGAGGTTGGTGCCGAACTCCGAGTTCAGGGAATTCATGGCGTATTTTGCAATTCCGGTCTGCACAACGGGCAGGGAAAGCACAAGGGTCCCCATCACCAGCAGCAATAGAACGGCCAGGAAGATACGCAACAGTATTTTGCGAAGTTTTTTGATAGGGCTTTTATGTTTTACCTTTGACGACCAATTTTTGTTCCAAAAGCTGTGACAGATCCAAAAAAATATATTCTTGCCATAGAATCATCCTGTGATGATACTGCCGCCGCCGTGTTGTGCAATACAAAAGTACTGAGCAATGTGGTGGCCACACAGGAAATCCACAGGCAATATGGAGGGGTTGTCCCAGAATTGGCTTCGCGGGCCCATCAGCAGAACATCGTCCCCGTGGTGCACCAGGCTTTGGCCAAGGCAAATATCGATAAAAAACATCTATCCGCCATAGCTTTTACAAGAGGTCCCGGATTGATGGGATCCCTGTTGGTGGGCAGTTCTTTTGCCAAGTCCCTGGCCCTGGGTCTGGGCATCCCCCTGATCGCGGTAAACCATATGGAGGCCCATATCCTGGCCCATTTCATCGAGGACGGTACCAAGGTCCCGCCCAACTTCCCTTTTTTGGCATTGACCATAAGTGGGGGACATACCCAGATCGTCAAGGTCAGCGACCATTTTACCATGGAAGTATTGGGTGAGACCCTGGACGATGCGGTGGGGGAAGCCTTTGACAAGAGCGCCAAGATCATGGGGCTCCCCTATCCCGGAGGACCCTTGGTGGACCGGCATGCCCAAAGGGGAAACCCCGGGGCATTCGAATTTCCTAAGCCCAAAGTGGAAGGCCTGGATTTCAGCTTCAGCGGACTCAAGACGGGAATCCTATATTTCCTGCAACGGGAAACCCAAAAGAATCCGGACTTTGTCCAGGAAAACCTGGAAGACCTATGTGCCTCGATACAACATACCATCCTGGAAATCCTCATGGACAAACTGTCCCTGGCCGTGGAGCGCACCGGCATCAAGGAAGTCGCCATCGGCGGTGGGGTCTCGGCCAATTCAGGGATTCGGGAGCGGCTTGCAATGGCGGAACAACAATGGGGTTGGAAGACCCACATCCCAAAATTTGAATACTGTACCGACAACGCCGCCATGATCGGCATTGTGGGATTCCTTAAATTTGAAAAGGGGGAATTCACCGACCAAAGCGTGGCGGCCAAGGCCCGTTATGCCCTTGGGAGCTGAAATCCTGTAATCAATATTGTTTGAAAAACCATTTGATGTATGATAAAGCGGATAACACAAAAAGAGTTTGAAAAGGCTGAAAACAAAATGAATGGGTTATTGGAGATTGTCACACAAAGAGGTGGATTTGCCAAACTTACAGAAAAAGAAAGTGCAGCACTTGATAAATATACCCAAATAGTCAACGAATACCAGAATATGTTTATATAATTACCGTACCCTTTTCATGCCCCGAAATCATAATGGGCTGAATGATTTATAAAGGTAAATTTTTGTTTCATAACAACACTCCTACTCCCTAGGCATGCAACTCTTTTACGACCCTTCGTTGGAACCTGTTAGCAAACAGTTCGATTTCTCTCCCCAGGAGAGCGGCCATCTGGTCCGGGTGCTCAGAAAGACCCAAGGGGACCTGGTCCATATCACCAATGGGAGGGGAAGCTTGTTCGAGGCGGAGATCCTCATTGCGGACCAGCGTCGGTGCAGTGCACGGATCGCCTCCCATACCCCCTCTTCCCCTAGACGGTTCAGCCTACATTTGGCGGTGGCCCCCACAAAGATGAACGACCGTTATGAGTGGCTCCTGGAAAAGGCCACCGAGATCGGCCTGGATCAGATCAGCCCGATCCTATGTGAGCGTTCCGAACGCAAAACGATCAAGGAGGAGCGTTTTGAGCGGGTGTTGCAATCCGCCATGAAACAATCGCTTCGGACCCAACTGCCCAAACTCAATCCGTTGAGGTCCCTGAAGGATTTTCTACAGGAGGATCTTCCAGGGCTGAAATTCATCGCCCATTGCGGGGAGGGGGACAAAATGGAATTGAAACGGGTGGCCCAATCCGATCGTGACATCACCGTGCTCATCGGTCCGGAAGGGGATTTCACCAAGGAGGAAGTCGACCTGGCCCGTGCCAAGGGCTTTGTGCCCATATCCTTGGGAAGCCATCGGCTCCGTACCGAGACGGCGGCCCTCTTGGCCTGTGCCGTGGTCAATACCATCAACAACTGAGCAAAGGGTCCTTTTTTGGATCATTTACAAACCAATGTCTTACATTTGGGTCATTAGGCATTGCTATTTATGAGGGGGAAAATCCTTTTTTCGATCGGTTTGGGGATTTGGTGCATGGGCCTTTCCCAAGCCCAACAACTGGCGGTATTGAAATACGGCGGCGGCGGGGATTGGTATTCCAACCCCACGGCCCTTCCCAACCTCATTGCATTTTGCAATGCCCATATCGGCACCGCGATCGCCTCACAACCCGAGACGGTAGAGGCCGGAAGCCCCTACATCTTCAAATACCCCATGCTGCACATGACCGGGCACGGCAATGTCTATTTTACGGATCAGGAGGCGGAAAATCTGAGGACCTACCTGTTCTCCGGGGGCTTTTTGCACATCGATGACAACTACGGCATGGAACCCTACCTGAAAAGGGAACTGGAGAAGATCTTTCCCGATAGGCAATTGGAGGAACTCGGGGCGGACCACCCGCTGTTCGACCAGAGCTTCAGTTTTCCGCAAGGGCTTCCCAAGATCCACGAGCACGATGGAAAACGGCCCCAGGCCTTGGGTATTTTTGAGAAGGGAAGATTGATACTATTGTATACTTTTGAGTCCGACCTTGGGGACGGATGGGAAGATCCCGAAGTGCACAACGATCCGGAAGAGATCCGGATCAAGGCCCTTAGAATGGGTGCCAATATCGTGGAATACGCCTTTAAAAATTGATCTATGGGTTCCAAGACTATTGCCAATGGAATACTCAGGGCCGTGGCCATCATGGTGGGTGTCGGCCTGCTCCTCTATCTCCTGTACCAAATCCGTTCGGTACTGTCCTATTTGGTCATAGCGGCCGTGATCTCCCTATTGGGAAGGCCGCTGGTGCTCTTCCTGCGCCGTAGGCTACGATTTCCCAATACCTTGGCGGTGGTGGTCAGCATGGCCCTTATCATCGCCCTTTTCCTGGGGATATTGGCCCTGTTCATTCCCCTGATCACCGAACAGGGCAAAAACCTGTCCCTGCTGGACCTGAACAACCTCAAACGGGACATCAATGCACTCTACGTTCAGATCGTGGAGTACTTTGGGGCCTCTACCGGGACGGTGGACCAAATCTTTAAGGAATCCCATTTGGAAGAGAGCATTTTTAAGAAACTGGATCTGGGTTTCATTCCCAATCTGCTCAACTCCTTTGTCAATACCCTGAGCAATTTCAGTGTGGCGTTTTTTTCGGTGCTGTTCATCTCCTTTTTCTTTTTGAAGGACAGCAGGCTACTGCAAAACGGTCTGATGACCTTCGTGCCCGACTCCAAGGAAGGCAAATTGGTCAACAGTATAGAGAAGATAAACAATATGCTCTCCAGGTATTTTGCCGGCCTGTTGTTACAGCTCTTGATCCTCTTTGCGATCTATACGATCGTCCTTTTGATCTTTGGGGTGGAGAACGCCGTGGTGATCGCCTTCCTTTGTGCCCTGTTCAACATCATCCCCTATGTGGGTCCCCTAATCGGGGGAGTGATCATGATCACCCTGACGATGACCAGTTTTTTGGGTGCGGATTTCAGTACGGTCATCCTTCCCAAAGCCATCTATGTTTTGATCGGGATCATGGTGGGCCAAATGATCGACAACTACATTTCACAACCACTGATATTTTCCTCCAGCGTGAAATCCCATCCCCTGGAAATCTTTCTGGTTATCATCATCGGGGGACTGCTCTTCGGGGTGGTCGGCATGGTGGTCGGGGTCCCCGGATACACGGCAATAAAGGTGATTTTAAAGGAGTTTTTGACCGATTCCGACATTGTGAGAAAGTGGACAAAGAACTTATAGTATCCCTTTGAATAAACTTATATTAAATACTGGTGTACAAGATTTTATAACAAATAATTTGAATACTGACATCATGTCAGTTTTGCTCCATGGGGAGCATTTTGAGGGCGTGGACCAAAAGGAGTTGGCCCAACAGATCCAGGCCAAGAACAAGTGCCGGGAAAAACTTCCCACTTGGTTCCGATCCCCACAGATCTACTATCCCGATGGCCTGAATATCGAACAGTGCAGCTCGGAGGCGACCGCCCGGTACAAGGCCGATCTGGTCCATGGAAAAACCCTCTTGGACCTCAGTGGAGGCTTTGGGGTGGACAGCTATTTTTTCTCCAAGAAAATGGACTCGGTGATCCACTGTGAAATCGATCCCGAACTCAGTGAGATCGCCGCCCATAATTTTGGGATCTTGGGAAGGCGAAACATCCAATGCGTTCCCGGTGATGGAATCGAATATCTGAAGGACCACGATCAAAAATTTGATTGGATCTATGCAGATCCCTCCCGAAGGAACGACCGAAAGGGAAAGGTATTTTTGTTACGGGATTGCCTGCCGGACATTCCGGGCAATCTGGATCTTATTTTTGAAAGGACCGATCGACTCCTGCTCAAAGGTTCCCCCATGCTCGACATCAAAGGGGGGATCGGGGAATTGGGATCGGTTCGGGAAGTTCATGTACTGGCCTTGGAAAACGAGGTGAAGGAACTCTTGTTCCTGCTCGAAAGGGGATTTGTGGGCGAGACGGGGATACAGACCGTGAACATGGGCAAAAAGGACGAACAGCGGTTTGGGTTCACCCTTGGGGAGGAACAGGCCTGCCAATCGCAATTCGGGCATGCGGGGAACTACCTATATGAACCCAATGCGGCCATATTGAAGGCCGGGGGCTTCAAGTCCATTGGCAGGGGCTACGGACTTCAAAAACTACACCCCCACTCCCATCTCTACAGCTCTGCCGAGCTCGTGGATTTTCCCGGGAGAAGGTTCAGACTGTTGGCCAAATTGCCCTATTCCAAAAAGAATGTACAGGGACTGGGACTCGAAAAGGCAAACGTCAGCGTGCGGAATTTTCCACAGTCCGTGGCCCAACTCAGAAAAAGGCACCGTATAGCGGACGGGGGCGATGATTACCTTTTCTTCACCAAGGACCTGGAGGGAGTCCTGATCGTCCTACACTGTAAAAAGGCCTAGTCGCAGTCCCACTTGAAATTGGCCACCGGATCATTGGAGGCCGCCGATAGGTTGTAATGCCACCATTCGGTCCTAATGGACCAGAATCCATGGGCCTCCATGGTCTCTTTCAATAACTTTCGGTTGTCCAAGATCTCTTGGGGCAGGTCCGTATTGTCGTGATAGGCCCTTTTTCCGAAGAAATCAAAATCGGTTCCCATGTCGAGTTCGTTCCCTTGCATGTCCACCAAGGTAATGTCAAGGGCCCCACCCTTGTTGTGGATGGATCCCTTGACGGGATTGGCCACATATTGGGGATTGGGAACGATCTCCCACATTTTGTACTGTACGGAATTGGGCCTGTAGCAATCAAAGAATTTGATTCTGACCCCTTTTTTCATGAAATCGGCATTGGCGGCAATGACCGCCTTGGCGGTCTTGACCCGGGTATAACACTCGGCGCAGTCATAGACCTTGGCCTTTAGGAAATTGTTCTCCGTGGCATAGCGCATATCATAGGCGAAGTCATCGGAGAAGTCGGCCAGGCGAACAAAAGTGGTGTCGGCAAGGCCCTCGAAGGATTTCAACTTTGTTTCTTGGGGCAGGGAATCGATTTGCACCGGGACGGGTTCTTCCACCAGGGCTTGGTCGGTTCCTTTGTCTGCCTTTTCGGTTTCCTTACAGCCCATCAGGACCATTAACACTAATAAGGACATCAAATGTTTCATTCCTAGGTTTTTATTTGGTTCATATCGATAATTCATTGGGC
>CALDPL010000417.1 GCA_937911965.1 uncultured Allomuricauda sp.
ACCAGGTTCCTTGACCTTGGACCAGGTGGAATCCCGATGTTCCAAACCATAAAAAGGGTCATCAGACCCTGGTCAGTTTTGCACCCTTGTTCAATGTTCCAGCCAGAAAAAGATAGGTGTCACCGAGATCCTTGGAGCGAAATACCCTAACCGATTGTCGGGACGCACTTTGAGTGTACAAGTAATCGTTGAGTTCTTTTTTCAACCACTTGTGTTCGACGGAGTCCAAATTTTTCAGTTCAATCCATTGGAGTGGCTCGAACGGGGGGATATTGAAGTCGATTAAAAATTCCCCATCGGGCACCATAGGTTCCTTTTTTCCAACGACAGATATTTTGGAAATTATGGTGTTACGGAATTCATTGAGTTTTTTGGCTTTGAGAAATTCTTTAACAATCACCCGTTTGTGTTCGGCCCAAGCGATCCATTTGGAAAAGAGCGGTCTTTGGGGTATCAAGATCCAATGGTTGAACCGGTAGATACGGTTGCTCCATCGCCTCTTGTAATCCATCCCACCCACGCCCATTTCAAAACAGGTGTATCCATGTTCGAGACACCATTCCAATTGCTTGTATATTTCAACATGGCCCAACCCAAATTTGGCATAATCAATATCAAAGGAAGAAATCGAGCTGAACAATACCTTGTTCAAATGATAGTTCAGGGAAATTTCGATGGGAAGGTCTACATCGTAGATTACGAAGAAAGATGCCTGTTTGGAACAGATAAGCCCATAGGTGTCTTTTTTCAGTGCATCCCAACGCCACACTTCCATATGGTATTCCTTCCTTTGGACAAATCGGTCTGAGATCATCTTGTGAAGGGCGTCAAAAATCTTTTCGTAATCCTTGTAATCCATTTCTCCATAATGATATTTATACGAAATGGGAAAACAAAGCTCCAGCCTTTTGATATATCTTTTGATGATGCTTCTAGGTTTCGATTTGAATTGGGATTCCATGTATTGATCGACCGAAGAAACTTCACTTAAGTCAATGGAGTGGCCCCAGTTGTCCTGTGGAACCGATTTAAGTTCATACCCCGGCGGCAAGTTGCCCAATTGAAAGTAATCCGGAACCAGTCTTAGGGAATAGGAATCCCGACCCCTGCCCAAGTCATTCAAATCTTCTTGGTCGGGTAGGGGACTGCCGCCCACCAGGATAGGGGGCAGGCCCTTGGGCAAGGGTAATCTCTCATAGAGGGACTGGAAAATATTTATTCTGTGGAGCATAATAAAATTCTTTCGTATGGTGCTCTGATTCACTTTGTGTTGGTCTCTTTTTGTAAATTCTTCTCTTTGGATCCAGGACCCCAATGCCTGTATTTCCATTTAAAAAATTTCTTTGCCCAGGTCTGCATTCCCATTTTTTTGAGCAAGGCTATTAGATGGTATCTCGATCCATTCTTGGCCCAGGTAAAGTACGCTTTGATTGCGGAAAAAGTGAAAGCCTTATACAGGCTCAATTCTCGATAGGTGTACGATGCATTGACCCATTTCCTTTTGTGGAAATAATCCCCCCTTCCCATATCCACCCTGTATATCCCATTTTTATAGCACCACTCAAGGACATCGAGTAGCATCTGATTTCCCAATCCATAAGGACTGTAATCGATATCGAAGGCAATATTGAACAGGTAAAGGGTTCTTCTATTCAAAAACCCTATGCCGAGGGCAATGGGCCTATCGTGATGGTATTGTGAAAAAATAATGGCTTCCCCCTTGGGCACCAGGGTCCTGAACATTGTTTTGTACTGGGGAAGGAAGGGCAGTTCGTAATTGTGGGCTTCCATTTGTTGAAAGCGCTTTTCCAGAAAACCTTCAAAACTTTCGAACAATAGGTCGAGTTCCCCTTCTTCAATGGGATTCCCATGGAATATTTTCTGTTTCGGGCCCACTTTAATTCGAAGTTTGTCTGCCTGTCTTCTGAACATTCGTTTTGTTGTGGGAAAATGGACCCTTATATATTCATCCAAGGTTCCATAAAGGGAAAGGTCGATCAAGTACCCCTGGTAAAGCGGGGACGCCAACCGCTTTAAATCTGCCAATTCCCCGAGGGGAACCAAAGTCTGATACGAGGGCAGGTCGTTTATGGTATATTGGGAGTCCAGGGATGCCCCTGTCTTGAGGGAAATCTCAAAGCTGTCCACACCTACTTTCCCCGACCCAATGGTAAAGGGCGTAGGCTTTCCATGGCTATCGCCGAAAACAATATCGAGAAGAAAACCCATTTTCATCCTTTTCCTTGGTTTGATTTGAATTTCAACAAATAGGCATGGGCTCCAATTTGTATATGATAACGCTCTGTACCGTCCCCAATCTTATGGACCAGGACCTCGTCGGCCCGATGTTGGTGCCGGTAGGCCAATTTGATGATTTCCCTGTCCAGTGTATTATATGTCGTGGGAAATCGCAAAGATCCATTCAAGGGTAGGGGAGACTGTTCCCCCGAACCCAACTTTTGGACCTCGAAGGGCTCCTCTTTTCGCCTTGATTTTATTATCCGCATCCATCCTTTGATTGTCCTGTCCAATTTTAATTCTTTGACCAGTCCAACAAGGAATACGGGACACTTGGTCCTCCAATATAAGAGTTGAAATCGTACCCTGCCCATTAAAGATGTCCCTCCATTGAACAGAATCAAATTATTGTCGAATACAGAATCCGACCAGACCTCCTTGATATAGCCATACCCTTTCAGAAGATCATATTTCTTAAAGTCGTTTTCCAACAACCATCGGATGTTCTGCCACATATCCAATTTCCCAACCCGAAAGACGTCATAATTGGGGTCATAGGCACTTAGGAGATAAAATGCGAGCTTTCCCTTCATTAGGTTCACCCGAATGCTGATGGGGGTTCCGTTTGCCAAGATCACAAAAATGGAGGCCTGTTTTTCAAGAAGTTTTGGATAGACATCCCCCTTGATCTCCTCCAGATGTTGCAGTTCGTAATTTCGTTCTTTTTTTTGATTGAACCTTCTGCGCATAAGAACCTCCAACCGATTGAAAAGGGCGTCGTATTCCCCTTTGTCCACTTCCCCATGGTAGACCTTGAATTCAGTTTTAAAACAACCCTCCAAACGGACTTTGTACCGTTTCAATGACGAACGGCTTTTGGGGCCAAAATGTCTGTTCAGATAAGCGTCCGCATCTTTGTATTGGTCCAAATCGACAACATAGGTCTTTTGGGTGGCAAGGGTTCTGGTCTTAAAACGGGTGTTCTTGTGTTCCCATTCCATCTCGAGATAGCTGGGAAAATCCTGTAGGACCACAAGGTCCGGGCAATCCGTTTGACGCTTCCTTTCCGCCTGCTGAAACAAGGTCGTTCCGGTCCTGACATCCCGAATTTTAGATATGCAGGAAGGGAAGCTCCCCAAGGCAGCCAAGTGCTTTAAAAAAACGACTTTGTCGGACCTCATGAATTCCTTTGGTTTTTTATGTGTTTGTGAAATTCACTTTTTTCAAATGACCGTTCCCCTTTAGAAAGTAGACATCCTTTCGTTCGGGTATGACATAGACCTGAAGCTCTTGCAAGGGGGTCTTTGAATTGTATAGGAAATGATAGGCCGCCCTTTTAAAGTTTTCCCTGGGTTCTGGATTTATTGGGACTTCCTTCATTTGATTCTTCTTCACTTGTTCGGCTTCCTCCTCCGTGGGCTCTTCCCTTTCATCGGGGGTCTCGTACTGCTAGTCATGTTTTTCCAAACCGCAGTCGATTCGATCGACCCAGCCTATGGTTCTGGCACATCCTTGGGCGGCATCGGCATGGGGTTTATCCTGGGAGTAGGAGTGCTACTACTAGGTGTGGTGCTGATGATCTGGACGCGAGTGAAACACCCCGCGTTCTTCGCTGGAAAAACCCTGCCGAAAACAACTTCCGTTACCGACGATACGACAACAATCCCGATAGTTTAATCGGTTCAAGGAGAAACATTGACTACCTCTGCTACTTACCAAACGATTAACCCGGCTACCGGAGAAGTTCTCAAACAATATCCCATAATTGCTGAGCACGAGGTTGAGGACCTCATGCAGAAATCAGTGAAGGCCTTCACGAAGGCGAACTCGTCGTCGTGCACGGCGCTTTCCGGCTGGACAGCGAACTCCAGATCCGCGGACGCCCGAGCATGATGAGCGCCCCGGCCCCGGCGCCGGCGCCGAAGTCACCGCCGC
>CALDPL010000418.1 GCA_937911965.1 uncultured Allomuricauda sp.
ATCGGCATTTTATAAAGATAAAAAGGCTGTTGGATGGTCCGGTCCGTGTTTTTACCTGACTTTAGCTCCACTAGTACGGTGAGTTCGTTTTCCGATTCCGCGCTCTTTGATAGCTCCAAGGCCTTTTCGCCTTGTTGGGTCCCCAACTGGATGAGAAGGACCATTTCCCGCTGAAAATCGACCTGGGGTACCACAAGTCCGGGTTTGCGGGTTCTGTTGACCAGGGAATAGAATTGGTTCAGGCTCTTTTGGTCCTTTATGGTTCTTGCCTCAAATTCCTCTCCGGGGCCATAATTGTCACGTTCCAGCAGTTTGAGTCCCTCAATGGGTTCCCCTGTGGGCTGTTGGGCCTTGCAGGAGAACATCAGGATCAAACTGAGCAGCACTAGGGGCTTCATCTTTAAAGGGTGTTCTTGAATCGGGATTTGTAGGCCTTCTCATAGATTTCTTCATAGAGCGGCAGGATGTTCACGATATCGAATTTTGAGGCCACCTTTTTGGCATTCTCCTTAAAGGTTTCCATTACCTGCTCGTCCCTGAGTATTTTCAGGGCCTTTGCCGCCATATCGTCCACATCGCCGACCTTGGCCATATAACCGGATACGCCATCCACATTGACTTCGGGTATGCCACCTGTATTGCTGGATACCACGGCCACCTTGTTGATCATGGCCTCCAGGGCCGCCAGTCCAAAACTCTCCGTTTCCGAAGGGAGCAGGAACAGGTCCGAGAAACAGAGGATGCGGTCGATCTCCGTACTGTTTCCCAGGAACAGTACTTTGTCCTTGATGCCCAGATCGTCGCACAGTTGTTCCGCGCCTTCCTTTTCGGGGCCCTCCCCCACCATGATGAGTTTTGCGGGGAGTTCCTTTTGGATCTTGTGGAAAATGTGGATCACATCCGGGATGCGTTTGACCTTCCTAAAGTTACTGATATGGGTGATGATCCGTTCATTGTCCCGGGCCATGATGGTCCGCTGACAGTCCTCAAAGTTCTGGCGGTATTTGGAAGTATCTATGAAGTTGGGGACCACTTCGATTTCCCGTTCGATCCCAAAGAACTCCAAGGTACTTTTTTTCAGATCCTGGGAGACCGAGGTCACCACATCGGATTTGTTGATGCTGAAGGTTACCGCCGGTTTATAAAAAGGATGCTTGCCCACCAGGGTAATGTCCGTTCCGTGAAGGGTGGTGATCATGGGGATGAATATCCCGTATTCCTGCAACATTTTTTTGGCCATATAGCCCGCATAGGCATGGGGAATGGCATAATGCACGTGGAGCAGCTCGATATTGTATAGCTTAATGGTGTCCACCAACTTGCTGGAAAGGGCCAACTCATAAGGTTGGTAGTGGAAGAGTGGGTACTCGGGCACATGCACCTCGTGGAAATGGATGTTGTTGTCCAAAAGACCCAATCGCACAGGCTGCTTATAGGTGACAAAATGCACCTCGTGGCCCCTTTTGGCCAAGGCTATGCCCAGTTCGGTGGCCACCACTCCGCTTCCCCCAAAGGTGGGATAACAAACAATAGCTATCTTCATAGGGCAAATTTAAGGCATAATTCCTAATCGATCAATGAATCGTAGATCGCTTGTTGGATCCTTACCCGAAGGCCCGATTTATTCAAAAGATTGTTGGTGGCCGTGGGGTAGGTCCGGTTTGAAAGGAAGACATAGATCAGTTCCTCATCGGGATCCGCCCAGGTAAAGGTCCCTGTGAACCCACTGTGTCCAAAGCTTTTGCGGGAGACGCAGCCGCAGGTGGGACCCACCTCCTCCAATTGGGGCTTGTCAAAACCCACGCCCCGGCGCACCCGGTTCTCACAGAAATAACAGGTATTGAATTTTTTGACGGTCCGTTCCTCCAGAAACTGTTCCCCTCCGTAATAGCCCCCTTGCAGGTACATCTGCATGATTTTCGCTACTTCCATGGCCGTACTGAACAGTCCGGCATGCCCCCCTACCCCGCCCAACATGGCGGCGCCCATGTCATGGACATAGCCCTGAATGGTCTGGTACCTGAAATAATCGTCCTTTTCGCTGGGCACTATTTCTTCCTTGGGGAACTTCTCCAAGGGATTGAAGGTGGTGCGCAACAGGCCCATCGGTTTGTAGAAAAACTCATCCACCAGCTCATCCATGGGCCTATGGTAGGTATCCTCGATGTATTCCTTCATCACATAATAGGCCAGGTCACTGTATCGATAGCGGTTGGACTTGAGGCTCTGGCGACCGATCCTATTGTATATGGAATCCTTGAAGTCCCGGGTGAGGTAGAGATGTTCCGCCACCTTATAGGGAAAGGCCTCCGAAGGTTCCTCCCTGTAAAATTCCTCGGAAGGCCGTCGGTCCTTGTCCAGGGTATCCAGATAAAAGGCGATCCAGGCCGGAAGCCGACCGTAATGGGAAAGGGCCTTTAGGACGGTCACATTTTTGAGTTCGGTATCCGCATATTCGGGCATCAGTTCCCCAAAGGTGTCGTTCAGGGCCAGTTTTCCCTCTTCCTCCATTTTCATGATCATGGGCAAGGTGGCCAGGATTTTGGTCAGGGAGGCCAGGTCGTAGATGGAACTGTCGTTGATGGTCTGATTGGATTCATAGGTGGGTTTCCCAAAGCTTTTGTTGTAGATGACCTTTCCCCTACGGGCCACCAGCACCTGGGCCCCCGGGGTCATCATGGAATCGATGCCCTGTTGGACCAGGGTGTCCACCTTGGCCAACCTATGGGAATCCACACCCACCCGTTCGGGGATGCTGAATCCCAGCCGTAGCAGGGATTTGAGTTCCACTCCACTTCCCAGGGGGAATTCCCCGTGGGCCGATACCGGAAGCCTGCCGTTGGCCCCAATGGCTCCAAAGAGCGCCTCAGCGGCCTTTTTTTGTGCCAGTTCACTGTTCTGGTAGGCCACCAGTAGGGCATCCACCGTGTCGAAATTCTCCAGCGCCACTTCGCGGAAAC
>CALDPL010000419.1 GCA_937911965.1 uncultured Allomuricauda sp.
ATGAAGATCGCCCTCTGCCAGCTCAACCCGACCGTCGGCGACCTCGCCGGGAATCACGCCAGGATCGTGGACTTCGCCCGGCGCGCGGCCGAGGCCAGGGCCGACCTCGCCGGGCCCAAGACCGTGGGCAAGATTGACCTGGACCAAAAACCTGGAACTCCAAAGCCCGAGGAGCCGAAAAAGGAGGAAGAGCCCAAAAAGGCGGTGGAACCTGTGGAGGCCAAGAAGGAAGAGCAGCCCGAAAAGGTGGAAACGGTCGAGGAACCGGTGGAGGCCAAGACCGAGGAAAAGGCCGCTCCGACCCCTCCGGAAGCTCCCAAGGAGGAGGAGCCCCAGACCATCAAGACACAGTATCAAAAGCTTACCGGGCCCAAGATCACCGGGGACAAGATCGACCTGTCCGAGTTCAACAAGCCCAAGAAAAAGAAAGAGGATTCCCAGAAATCGAATGGAGCCGCCTCGGATTCCGGCGCCGACCGTAGGAAGCGCAGAAAGCGCATCGTAAAGAACGGAGGACAGCCCGGAGGCAACCGACCCCCGGCCAAAGGTGGGGTTGGTGGAAGGCCCGGCCAAAGAGGACCCGTTGCCAAGGTGGAGCCCACCGAGGAGGAGGTTCAAAAACAAGTACGGGAAACCTTGGAGAAACTCCAGGGGAAGACCAGCAAGGGCAAGGGGGCCAAATACCGAAGGGAAAAAAGGGACCAACACCGTCAACAGACCGAAAAGGATCTGGAACAACAGGAGTTGGAGAACAAGATCCTCAAGGTTACCGAGTTCGTTACCGTGAATGAGGTGGCCACCATGATGGACGTTCCCTCCACCCAGATCATTTCCGCATGTATGTCCTTGGGCATCATGGTCACCATGAACCAACGGTTGGATGCGGAGACCCTTTCCATCGTGGCCGATGAATTTGGCTATGAAGTGGAGTTTGTGACGGCCGAGTTGGAAGAATCCATTGAGGAAATCGCGGATGCACCTGAAGATTTGAAGCCCAGGGCCCCCATTGTCACCGTTATGGGACACGTGGACCACGGAAAGACCTCCCTCTTGGACCATATCCGAAAAGAGAATGTCATCGGTGGGGAAAGCGGGGGCATCACCCAGCATATCGGGGCCTATAAGGTCACCTTGGAGGATGGACAGCACATCACCTTTTTGGACACTCCCGGACACGAGGCCTTTACCGCCATGCGTGCCCGAGGGGCACAGGTCACGGACATCGCGATCATCGTGGTGGCCGCGGATGACGACATCATGCCGCAGACCAAGGAGGCGATCAGCCATGCCCAGGCCGCCGGGGTACCCATTGTGTTTGCCATCAACAAGGTGGACAAGCCCACCGCCAATCCCGATAAGATCAAGGAAGGCCTTGCGGCCATGAACCTTTTGGTCGAGGATTGGGGCGGTAAGATCCAATCCCATGACATCTCCGCCAAGACCGGTCAGGGGGTGAAGGAACTGTTGGAAAAAGTATTGCTGGAAGCCGAATTGTTGGAGCTGAAGGCCAACCCGGACAAATTGGCCACCGGAACCGTAGTGGAGGCCTTTTTGGACAAGGGGAGGGGCTATGTCTCCACCATTTTGGTACAGGCGGGCACCCTGAACATCGGGGACTATGTATTGGCCGGGACCTGTAGTGGTAAGGTAAGAGCCATGCAGGACGAACGTGGAAAGAATGTAAAATCCGCCTCTCCGTCGACTCCCATCTCCATTTTGGGATTGGACGGTGCGCCACAGGCCGGGGACCGGTTCCATGTAATGTTGGACGAGCGGGAGGCCAAACAGATTGCCGCAAAACGCTCCCAGCTGCAACGGGAACAGACTGTGAGGACGCAACGACATATCACCTTGGACGAGATCGGAAGAAGGATCGCCCTTGGGGATTTCCAGGAACTCAACATCATCCTCAAAGGGGATGTGGACGGTTCCGTGGAGGCCCTTACGGATTCCTTCCAACAATTGTCAACGGACGAGATCCAGGTGAACATCATTCACAAAGGGGTGGGTGCCATTACCGAATCGGACGTATTGTTGGCCTCGGCCTCGGATGCGGTGATCATCGGGTTCAACGTCCGGCCGATGGGCAATGCCCGTGCCGTGGCCGACAAGGAGGAGATCGATATCAGGATGTATTCCATCATCTACGATGCCATCAACGACCTCAAGGATGCCATGGAGGGGATGTTGTCCCCCGAGATTAAGGAAGAGGTCACCGGTACCGCAGAGATTAGGGAAACCTTCAAGATTTCCAAGGTCGGAACCATTGCGGGCTGTATGGTCACCTCCGGCAAGATCTTCAGAAACTCCCAGATCCGTTTGATCCGCGATGGGGTGGTGATCTATACCGGGGAACTGGCTTCCCTGAAACGCTTCAAGGACGACGTGAAGGAAGTGGCCAAAGGCTACGACTGCGGTCTGCAGATCAAGAACTACAACGACATTAGGGAAAGTGATATCGTGGAGGCCTTCCAAGAGGTTGCCGTGAAGAAAAAACTCTAAGTGTGTCCTGGAACAAATTAAAAAATCCCGCCTTCAAGCGGGATTTTTTAATTTGGGTCAAGGGATGTTTGTCGGGGCTTTTCCCCACCGTCGGTTCCCTTTAGGATTTGGAATCGTTCTTGGGCTTCAGAAGCATGGCATCCGGGTATTTCTTGCGAACTTCCAGGAATTTCCGTTCGGCCTCCAACTTGGTCTTGAACCTGCCCACACGCACCCTATAGGTAGGGGATTCAAATTCGATCTTGGAATACATATCCGGGAAATCGATCTCCACTTGGGATTTTAGTTCCTGTGCCTTTTGGTTGTTCCCGAACCCAACTTGGATCTGATAATATCCGGTATCCGAATTCACCTGGGAATAAAGATTGATCAGGGCGTCCAATTCAGGATCCTGTTGGATATGGACCCGGCCCTGTTGGGCGGATACATGAAGGGTCAAAAACATTAAAGAAGCGGCAAAAATGTGGGTTTTCATGGTACTTCAACTATATTTGGAACTATATACGTACAAAAGTAATTTTTTAAGTGCTCATGGGGCTTGAAATCTTTTATTTAGAACCCTTATAAATTAGTTGTTATAGATCCCTTAACATTTTTAAAAATGACTCTAAGTCGTATTTTTGTGAGCAATTTTGGTAGGGTGAAATTTATAGTTCTCAATATCAATAGAAAGAAACGTGCCAAAGGTTTCGATTGAAATTTCGTTAATATGAAAAAGGTATTATACCGCCATCTTTTTTCCAAAATTTTAGGTCTATCCATCCTTCTCTCCCCGATGGCGTTCCACGCCCAGGAAGAAGCTGCAGCGGCGACCCAGGAAGTGGCGGCTGCCGCGGACGCTGGAGGCGACCCGGTCAAGGGGAAACAACTTTTCAACCAGAACTGTGCCGCATGCCATTCCCTGGACCGTAAAATGACAGGTCCCGCCATGGCAAATGTGGAGGCCAGGTTGGCCGAAGAGGGCCTGGATCGGGAATGGATCCACGCTTGGGTCAAGAACAGCCCCAAGATGATCGCCGAGGGCGATCCCTATGGAGTAAAGATCTATGAGGAATACAACAGGGCCGCCATGACCCCCTTCCCCATGCTGTCCGATCAGGATATAGACGATATATTGGCCTAT
>CALDPL010000420.1 GCA_937911965.1 uncultured Allomuricauda sp.
GACCTCCCAGAATGCCATGGACCTCGGCATTCCCATTCCGACCATTGATGTGGCGGTCAGCATGCGTGAACTTTCGGCATTGAAAAAGGAGCGGGTCCTGGCCGATGCCCTCTACGACCGGCCCAAGCCCGAAAGTGTGGAAAAAAGCGAACTTATCGCCAAATCGGAACAGGCCCTGTACTTCGCCTTTATCATCACCTATGCCCAGGGCATGCACCAATTGTCCGATGCGTCCAAGGAATACGGATACGAATTGAAACTTGTGGACATCGCCAAGATCTGGAGGGCCGGCTGCATCATCCGGGCCGCCCTATTGGCCGATATTGCACAAGCCTTTCAGCAGAATGGGGAGCTGGAGAACCTTTTGCTCTCCCCCATCTTTGTCGAAAAGATCAAAGAAACCGTGGCGGCCGCCCGGGAACTGGTCTCCTATGGGGCCACCAACGGCATTCCCCTACCGGGACTCTCCAACGCCCTGGTCTATTTTGACGCCTATACCAGCAGTAGATTGCCCCTGAACCTGATCCAGGCCCAAAGGGACTACTTCGGTTCCCACACCTATGAACGGGTGGACCGGGAAGGCATCTTCCACACCCACTGGGAAGTGCAAGGATGAAATGGGCAGCTTGTCCCAATAAGAAAAAAAAACAAATAAAATCCAATACCTCGGATTCTGCCCGGGGAACAAAAAAAAATGAAAAAGTCTCTTCTCCTTTCCTTCGTATTCCTACTGGGCCTCGGCCTGGGCCATTCGCAAAAGGTCCCTTATGTGATCTACAACGCCAAGGGCAAAAAGGTTTCCTATAAAAGAATGCTGAAAAGCTTGGGCAAGAAGGACATGGTACTCTTCGGGGAACTGCACAACAATCCCATAGCCCATTGGCTGCAGTTGGAACTGACATCCGACCTGTTTTTGGAACGCCCCCTCATTCTGGGGGCCGAAATGATCGAAGCCGACAATCAAGGGGAACTCAATGCCTACCTCCAAGGAAAGGCCCTGGACTCCACGGCACGGCTTTGGGGAAACCACAAGACCGATTATGCTCCCTTGGTGGATTTTGCAAAGGACAACAACTTGGATTTCATAGCTTCCAACATCCCCAGGCGCTATGCCGGTCTGGTCCACAAAGGGGGCGGCTTCCACGCCCTGGACACCCTTTCCCCACAGGAGAAGTCCTGGATCGCCCCCCTGCCCATCGCCTATAATCCGGAATTGCCCGGTTATAAAAACATCATGACCATGATGGGTGACCACGGTTCCCCTTCCCTGGTAATGGCACAGGCGATAAAGGACGCCACCATGGCCCATTTCATCCTCAAGGGATTCCGTGAAGGGAGCCTGCTGGTCCATTACAATGGGGCCTATCACTCGAACCATTACGAAGGCATTGTTTGGTATCTCAAACAGGCCAGGCCGGAACTGGCCTATGGCACCATCTCCACGGTCAGCCAGGAAGATGTACACAAACTCGAAGAGGAAAACATCGGCTTGGCGGACTTTATCATCTGTGTCGACCACAATATGACAACGACCTATTGAAGGGGGTTGCAAACCAAACGTAAAATATGATAAGGCTCAAGTTTCTTGCACTCCTTCTTGTCACCGCGGGACTGCTGTCCCATTCCTGTAGGGACCCCAAGGTCATTGACTCGATGGAGGAAGCGAGAACCATGGATGTGGACGGGCTGTACACCATTGACATCCCCCCCAACATGGAGCCCACCACGGGACTCAATGCCGAAGCCTCCCTGCAGTACCGGGATATTCAGCGTGAAGCCTATACTCTGGTGATCCACGAGTCCAAAGAGAAACTGCTGCAACTTATCGGCAGCGATCGGGACCGTCCAATATTGGAAGTATACAGGGAAATCCGACTGCAACTGCTGGCTGGGACGACCCAAATCCAAGACCGTGCCCCGATCAGGGAACATTCCTTGAACGGTCTGCGGGCGGAGTCATTGGAAGTGGACGCCCTAGTGGAGGGAATCGACGGGGAAATATCCTACTTCCTGACCTTTGTTGAAGGTCCGGTGAATGTATTTTTGATCATGTCCTAGACCCTTAAGGAAAGAAAGGAGGAGCAAAAAGGGACCTTTGAGGCCATTGCGGCCTCCTTTGGCACGATCCCATAAAAAAGGCCACTGGATTCCAGTGACCCTTGGGGTTTTGATCTTTAAACCTATTTGCTCAAGTACATCTTTCTTCGTGAGTACAGGTTGTAGAACTCATCGTCCTTTAAACTGTCTATGAACAGGATGCTCTCCCCGGTGCTCTTCATTTCCGGTCCGAGGTTCTTGTTCACATTTGGAAATTTGTTGAAAGAGAACACCGGTTGTTTTATGGCGTATCCCTCCAATTTGGGATTGAACACAAAATCCTTGACCTTCTTCTCCCCCAACATGACCTTTGTGGCGTAGTTCACATAGGGTTCCCCATAGGCCTTTGCGATAAAGGGAACGGTACGGGAAGCCCTCGGATTGGCCTCGATGATGTAAACGATATCGTCCTTGATCGCAAACTGTATATTGATCAACCCGATCGTGTTCAGGGCAAGGGCGATTTTCTTTGTGTGGTCTTTGATCTGTTGCAACACAAATTCCCCCAAATTAAAGGGCGGCAGGGTCGCATTGGAGTCCCCTGAATGTATCCCACAGGGTTCTATATGTTCCATGATTCCAATGATGTATACCTCTTCCCCGTCACAAATGGCATCGGCTTCCGCCTCGATGGCACCGTCAAGATAATGGTCCAAAAGAAGTTTGTTGTTGGGGATGCTCCTTAAAAGGTCCACCACATGGGCCTCGAGATCTTCCTTGTTGATCACGATCTTCATCCCTTGTCCCCCCAAAACATAGGAGGGCCTGACCAATAGGGGGAAGTCCAGTTTGTCCGCCAATTCCAGGGCCTGGTCCGCAGTCTCGGCCACCCCGAATTCCGGGTAGGGAATGTTGTTTTCCTTCAAGAGGGTGGAAAAACTTCCCCGATCCTCCGCCAAATCCAGGGATTTAAAACTGGTTCCTATGATATTGATTCCGTACTTATCCAATTTTTCGGCCAATTTAAGGGCCGTTTGTCCCCCCAATTGCACGATGACCCCTTCGGGTTTTTCATGGAGGATGATATCGTAGATATGCTCCCAGAATACCGGTTCGAAATAGAGCTTGTCGGCCGTGTCAAAATCCGTGGAAACGGTTTCCGGATTGCAGTTGATCATGATGGTTTCATAGCCACATTCCGCAGCGGCCAAAACCCCGTGGACACAACAATAATCAAACTCGATTCCTTGCCCAATACGGTTTGGCCCAGAGCCTAGCACCACGATCTTTTTGCGGTCGGTCACCTCGCTGTCATTGGCCACATAGCGGGTACCATCCGCAGTCTCGACCTCCGCCTCAAAGGTGGAATAATAATACGGGGTCACGGCTTTGAACTCCGCCGCGCAGGTGTCCACGAGCTTATAGACCCGGGTAATGCCCAGATCCATCCGTTTTCTGTGTACCTCACTTTCCCAACAGTCCAACATATGGGCGATCTGCCGATCCACGAACCCTTTTTGTTTGGCCTCCAGCAGTAGGGCCTTGGGCAGACTTTCTATGGTGTATTTCGAAACCTCCATTTCCAAATGGTGGATTTCCTCATATTGTTTCAGGAACCACATGTCGATCTTGGTGATCTCATGGATGCGCTTTAGGGGAATCCCCAATTGAATGGCATCATAGATCACGAAGACCCGGTCCCAACTCGGGACCCTGAGTTTCTCCAGAATGGTATCGTAATCCTTATGGCCCTTGCCATCTGCCCCGAGTCCGTTTCTTTTGATCTCCAGGGATTGGGTGGCCTTGTGAAGGGCCTCCTGAAAGGAACGTCCGATACCCATCACCTCCCCCACCGATTTCATCTGAAGTCCAAGGGTTCTGTCCGAACCCTCGAATTTGTCAAAATTCCAACGTGGAATCTTTACAATGACATAGTCCAGGGTCGGCTCGAACAAGGCCGAAGTGGATTTGGTGATTTGGTTTTCCAACTCGTCCAGGGTATACCCAATGGCGAGTTTGGCCGCTATCTTGGCTATGGGATATCCAGTGGCCTTGGAGGCCAGGGCCGATGACCTGGACACCCTGGGGTTGATCTCTATGGCGATGATTTCCTCCTCCTCATCCGGGCTGACGGCAAACTGCACATTACAGCCCCCGGCAAAATCCCCTATGCTCCGCATCATGTGGATCGCCATGTCCCTCATCCGTTGATAAGTTCGGTCGGAAAGGGTCATGGCAGGGGCCACGGTGATGGAATCCCCGGTGTGGATCCCCATGGGGTCCATGTTCTCAATGGTACAGATGATGACCACATTGTCGTTCTTGTCCCGAAGCAGTTCCAGTTCGTATTCCTTCCATCCCATCAGGGCCTTGTCGATCATAACCTCGTGGATTGGGGAAACCTCCAGGCCCACACTGAGCATTTCATCGAAATCCTCGGGCTCATGCACTATGGCCGCCCCGGCCCCACCCAAGGTGAAGGAGGCCCGGATGACCAGGGGAAAACCAAATTTCTGGGCGATCTCCTTTCCCTTGAGAAAGGAGGTGGCAGAAGCTTGGGGGGGTACCCCTACCCCGATCTTTAACATGAGTTCCCTGAACTTTTCACGGTCCTCCGTAATATTGATGGCATCGATGTCCACCCCGATGATCTCCACTCCAAAATCCTTCCATATGCCCTTCTGATCGGCTTCGATGCACAGGTTCAAGGCCGTCTGTCCCCCCATGGTCGGAAGCACGGCATCAATATTGGGATGCGCCTTCAGTATGTCGATAAGGGATTTGGTGGTCAGGGGCTTGAGGTACACATGGTCCGCCATGCTCGGATCGGTCATGATCGTGGCCGGATTGCTGTTGATCAACACGGTCTCGATGCCATCTTCCCTAAGGGAGCGGAGGGCCTGGGAACCGGAATAATCAAACTCACAGGCCTGGCCGATGATAATGGGTCCCGATCCAATGATCAGGACGGAATTTAAATCATTTCTTTTGGGCATATTCCAACAATATTGAATATTTTTTGGTTTCAAGTCAAAAAAAAGGTGTTACCTAAAAAGTAACACCTTTAATTTTAAACTAAAATCCTATCATTATTTTTTATGTCTTGGCTCAGAGGATACAGTCAGTTTTTTTCTTCCCTTGGCCCTTCTTCTGGCAAGAACCTTCCTGCCATTGGCAGTAGCCATGCGTTCCCTAAAACCATGCTTGTTTCTTCTCTTCCTTTTTGACGGCTGATACGTTCTTTTCATTACAGGACTTTTATTGGATTTCATTGGGGGAAGGGCATCCTTCCCCAAAAATTCTGGGCGCAAATATACGAAGACTTTTCACTTTGTCAAAGGGCACATGAAATTATTTAAAATTGTTTTTCGTACTTTTGCAAACTCTTACTGTTAGGCAAAATCACCTGTAAATATGTTCAATAAAAATCTCAAGCTCGTCATTGCGGTTCTCATCGTTGGTTATGCCGGATATCAATTCGTCGAAGGCCAGATCATGAATGGAATTTCATTGATCCTGCTTGCTTCTGTGTTCGTTTTTCTGTATTTCAGGAACGAAATGATATTGTTGGCCTTTCTGCGCATGCGAAAGCAGGATCTGGAAGGTACCCAAAAATGGCTCGATCGGATCAAAAATCCCGAATCGGCCCTGGTCAAAAAACAGCAGGGGTACTTCAATTACCTGCACGGGATCATCTACTCCCAAAAGAACCTTACCCAGGCTGAAAAATACTTTAAAAAGGCCTTGAAGCTGGGTCTGAACATGAATTATGACGTCGCGATGGCCAAACTCAGCCTAGCGGGCATCGCCATGCAAAAACGCAGGAAAAGGGAAGCCACACAATTGTTGCAGGAAGCAAAAAAGTTGGACAAGAACCAAATGCTCACCGACCAGATCAAGATGCTGCAACAGCAGTTGAAAAAAATCTAGGACAAACCTCTACTTGGAAGCCCTGTAATACCCCTTGTTTGGTATTTCGATTACGTATTTCTTTCCGGATGCATTGTTCAAATGGGGTTCCCTGAGCCAGGGATTGTGCCGTTTGAGCACCTTGTAATTGATTTCGTAAAGTTGGGCAAAATCGGCCCAGCTTCCCACGGCACTGTCCACCTCGACACTGAAGGTGGGGACTTTCTTGTACATGTCGTCCTGTTCCAATTGGTAGCCGTATTTTTCAGGGGCGGATAGGATTTCCTTTATGGCCAATATCCTGAACACATAGCGTCCGGTCTCCTCCCCCAAAAGCAGGTCGTAATAATCGTCGGCCTTTTGGATGTCCATGAACCTTCGTATCCCCGTGGGGCCCGCATTGTAGGCGGCGGCGGTCAAGGTCCAGGCCCCAAAGCGTTCCTTCCATTTCAAAAGGTATTCACAGGCCGCCTGGGTGGATTTTTCCAGGTGGTAGCGTTCATCCACATTGTCGTTGACCTCAAGTCCGTATTCCTTTCCGGTGGCCTTCATGATCTGCCAAAAACCGGTGGCCCCTGCCGGGGATACTGCATTGAGAAGTCCGCTCTCGGCGACCGCAAGGTACTTAAAGTCATCGGGCACCCCGTTCTTTGCGAGAATGGGTTCAATGATGGGAAAATATTTATTGGCCCGTTTCATCAACAACACAGCGTTGGACTGCCAATAGGTGTTCACCAAAAACTCCCGGTCCACCCGCTCCATGATCTCGGGGTCTTCCAGGGGCACTGCCTCCCCGGCAAAATTCAGGTCCTTGGGAATTTCGATCGCACTGATCTGGTACCATTCGGCCACCCGCTTGTCACTGGGCGGGTCCACTTCCTTCACCTCCGGGACGCGATCTGTCGAAGGAACCGATTGTACCGCAAAAATAAAGCTCCCCGCAACGGCCAGCAGTCCGATAAATGCGAATATATTTTTCATCTTTTTCATAGCATGTTCTTTAGAAATACTTTGTAAAGATACTACTTTGGGCTTTTACTGGAGAATCAGCCCGGGGAGATTCTCATTGAACCAACGGGCCCTGTGGATGATCATGGTGTGGGTACCGTTCTTCACCACGATGCATTGCCTGATGTTGGACAGGGGGAAAACAGCGTCCTTTTCCCCTTGGATATGGATCAGGTTCTCCGGGGGTACGGTCTGTTCCCAGTTGACAATCTTGTCAATGGCCCAGTCCAAATAGTACCTATCCCTTACGGAAAGGTACTTTTCATAAAGGTGCAGGCGTTTGGTCACAGATTCCCCGAATGCATATTTGGCAAGCAGCTCCACATTGTTCACCAATCCCGTGGGAAGGAGCTTGTGTACCTTGGTGTATTTGGCAAAGATCATTCGCTTGGGGAGTTCCGTCCTGCTCTTCACCGAGGAGATTATTACGGTTTTGCGGGGATTTAGGATTTTGGCCATTTCCTGGACCAGCATGCCCCCAAAGGATACCCCGAGCAATACCGGCTCCGGGTGCTCGATCAGTTCACACATCTTTTGGGCATAGGCCTGCAGGGACATCCCTTTTTCGGGGAGGAACCATTCCAAGGGATGGAGCTCAAAAGTCTCGGAGGGGAGCCGTATCCCCTCGAATATGGCTGGGGAAGCAGCCATTCCCGGCATCAGATAGACATGGATCTTATCGTCTGGCATATTGCCCAAATATCGATAAGTACTAGGTAATTAGCAATATTTTGACTACTTTTGTATCCCTTTTGCAACTTACCCCCGATCGTGGACCATTTTTTTTGAAGGGGGATGTTGGGAACCATTTTTTGGTATTCCAAAACTTACGGAATCATTATAAATTAAAAAGTACTATATGACAGAATTGGAAATTAATGACAATGGTTTCTTGCGTCAGTTCGAAACCAAGGTTAATGGGCATTTGGCCAAAATCGAATACTCCTCCCAAGAGCGTAAAGTATTTTTGACCAAGCTGGTCATTCCAGAGGAAATTGACCAAGAGGGATTCAAAGAGGCCTTTATCAAGGCAGTGCTTCATCAGATTCAGGAAAGGAACCTTAGGGTGGTACCCACCAGTCCGCATATTGCAGGATTTCTGAGGAAGAACAGGCAGTACAAGGAAATGTTGCCCGTGGGCATTCGGATCTGACCGTACCGCAATCAAAAAATTCAAGCCTTCCCCAAACGGGAAGGCTTTTTTTTATGCCATGGCGCCCTGTGGAACAAACTCGAAACGGACCAGGCCGTCCCGGTCGATCTCTGTAAGTTCTACCTCGTGCAGGGTATTGATCAGGGACGGATCCCAGGGGGCCTTCACCTTTACATAGTTTTCGGTAAACCCATGGATATAGCCCTGTTTGTTCTCCCCTTCGAACAATACGGTACGGATACTGCCCAATTGGCTTTCGTAAAAGGCCCTTCTTTTTTTCGCAGAAAGCCCCCTCAGCATTTTGCTCCGCTTGGCCCGGACTGCCTTGGGCACGACGCCCTCCATTTCTGCGGCCAGGGTGTTGTCCCGTTCCGAATAGGTGAACACGTGCAGGTAGGAAATATCCAATTCGTTCAAAAAGCGATAGGTTTCCAGGAAAAGTTCATCGGTTTCCCCCGGAAAGCCCACGATCACATCCACCCCGATACAGGCATGGGGCATGACCTCCTTGATCCGGTTCACCCGGTCCACATAGAGGTTGGAGAGGTATCGCCGTCGCATCAATTTCAAGATCACATCGCTCCCACTCTGAAGGGGAATAGATCGGAAGAGCGTCGTGTAGGGAAAGAGTGTAGATCTCGGTGGTCGCCGTA
>CALDPL010000421.1 GCA_937911965.1 uncultured Allomuricauda sp.
GTTCCTCGTCCCGGGACAGCCAGGCGAAGTCGGTCCGGGCCGGACGGAAGGGCCGGTTGTACGGCCCCAGGATCAGTGCCTCCATCAGCCGGCTGCGCACCCGCGGCCCGCGGAGCCGGCACTCGAGGTGGACCAGCCGTTGCACGAGGTAGCCGACCAGGCCGGGGTCACCGGCCGTCCCGGAGAGCACCAGCGCGGCCAGACGGTCGCCGTAGCGCGCCGCGAACGCCCGCGAAGCAGGCAAGGTCGTCGGCTCGCCACGCGGGCACGATCTCCGTGGCCTTCTCATCGATCACCAGTTCCTCGCTGTCCATTTTGTGTTTGGACAGGTCCTCCACCTCGACCGGGTTGAAGGTCCCAAGTCCCACGTGTAGGGTCACTTCCGCAAAATCGATGCCCTTGATCTCCAAGCGCTTCAACAAATGTTTGGAAAAGTGCAGCCCCGCCGTGGGAGCGGCCACGGCCCCCTCATGCTTGGCATAAATGGTCTGATAGCGCTCCTCGTCCTCCGGCTCCACACTTCGTTTGATGTATTTGGGCAAGGGGGTTTCCCCGAGTTCCCTCAATTTTCTCCTAAAGTCCGAATAGGGACCATCGTAGAGGAATCGCAATGTCCTTCCCCTGGAGGTGGTATTGTCGATCACCTCGGCCACAAGGCTTTCATCTTCCCCGAAGTACAGTTTGTTTCCGATCCTGATCTTTCGGGCGGGATCTACCAAAACATCCCACAAACGCTGCTCCTGGTTCAGTTCCCTGAGCAGGAAGACCTCGATGCGGGCACCGGTCTTTTCCTTGTTCCCGAACAGACGGGCGGGAAAGACCTTGGTATTGTTCAGCACCATCACATCCCCTTCGTCAAAATAATCGATCAGGTCCTTGAACATTTTGTGCTCTATTTTTCCAGTATCCCTATGAACCACCATGAGTTTGGATTCATCCCGGTGCTCAGCGGGATATTCGGCCAATAGTTCCTTTGGAAGCTCAAAATTGAAGTTGGATAATTTCATCTGTTGTTTTTTACTGTTTTAGGGGTGGATCAATGGATTTCCTTCAAGGGGGCAAATATACGACCCCGGGATAGGCCTTGTCAAGGGATTTGGGGAATAAATCCCCCTAGGCCTCTTCCAGGGAGAATCCCAGCTCCCCCAAATCCTTCCAAAAGTCGGGATAGGACTTTGAGACCACCCCGGCATCCTTGATGAAAAGTTCCGTTTTAAGGGCAAGGGGGGCGAAGGCCATGGCCATTCTGTGGTCGTTGTAAGTGTCCACGGCCACTCCACTCTTGAGGGAACCCAAGGGTTGTAGGGCCAGGCTTTTCCCATCCGTGGATACCCGGGCCCCGAACTTGGACATTTCCCGCTCCAGGGCGGCCAGACGGTCCGTTTCCTTGATGGGCAGGGTATGCAGGCCGTGCAATTGGCAGGCCATTCCCAATCCCATGCAGCTCACGGCAAGGGTCTGGGCGATGTCGGGGGCATCGGTCAGATCGTACTCCACCTGGGCCGGCAGGGCGTCCCCCTTCTTTTCCAAAAGGATCTCTTGGCCGGAATGGCTGGTGTGCACCCCAAAGTCCCTATAGATTTTGGCCAGTACGCTGTCCCCTTGAAGGGAATCCCGCTTGTAGGAGGAAAGTCGAATCTGGGTCCCGGCTTCGGCCAGGGCCGCGATGCTGTAGAAATAGGAGGCCGAGCTCCAATCCGATTCCACTACCAAAAGGCAGGGATCCACTTGGGCCTTGGGCCCCACTTTGATCAGATTTCCAACGAAGGAGGTCTTGACCCCGATTTCCCCCAGCAGCCCCAAACTCATTCTGATATAGGGCACAGAGGTCATCTCCCCTGTCAATTCCAATTCAAGCCCATGGTCCAAGACCGGGGCGATCAACAAGAGGGCCGAAATATATTGACTGCTGATGTTGGCGGGCAGGGATACCTTGAAACGGCTCAGTTTCCTGCCCTTGATCTTCAAAGGGGGATAGCCCTCTTCCCCCACATATTCGATATCCGCCCCCAGTTCCCTCAGGGCCCCTACCAGGATGCCAATGGGGCGTTCCTTCATCCGCTGCGAACCCGTGAGCAATACTTCCTTGCCCGGTTGGCAAGCAAAATAAGCGGTCAAAAACCGCATGGCCGTACCCGCATGGTGGATGTCCACCTCCCCGGATTCCTTTGAGATCCCCTTTTGCATGTACTGTCCGTCGTCCGAATTCGAAAGGTTACGGATCTCTATGGAGGGAAACAGGGCACGCAACAACAGGGCGCGGTTGGTCTCACTCTTGGAGCCGGTGATCTGTAGGGATCGCCGTATTTTTTTGTCTTTGGAAAAGGAAAGCTTCAGTCTCAAGGTCGTGGGTTTGGGTTCAAGGGCCAAAACTAGAAAAAAGGCCCCTAATTGAAAGGACGGTCAGGCAACATTATTTGAGCTTTTTGTTGTTTTGGTGCCGATCGTGGTCCCTTTTGGCCTTCAACTCCAATTTTCGATCAAAGGCCTGTTGCAGGTCAATGCCCGTCTGGTTGGCCAGACAGAGGACCACAAAGACCACATCGGCGAGTTCCTCCCCCAGGTCCTTGGACCTATCGGATTCCTTCTCACTCTGTTGTCCATACCTTCTGGCGATGATGCGGGCCACTTCCCCCACCTCCTCGGTGAGTTGGGCCATATTGGTGAGCTCGTCAAAATAGCGCACCCCGTGCGCCTTGATCCAATCGTCCACGGCCTTTTGTGCATTCTGTAGTTCCACGGCAATATTTTTAAAGGGTTGTTTCCAGCCAAGGCAAATTTAGGGACAATTCCCCTATTCCACCCGTTCAAAGACCAAATAGCTCTTGTTTTGGAGCAGGACGGCCTGTTCGTGGATTTCCTTTACAAAGGGGTATCCCGCGCTGGAATACTGAGGGAACTTCATTTGAAGGCTGAAGTTCAGCAGCACCGTCCCATCGGATTGGGTGCAATTGAACCTCAGGCTGCCGCTGTTGTCGGGCAGTCCCAAGTGTACCGGCTTGGGCAGCTCCCCCAGCCTATATCCTTCGGGAACCTTGATGCTGGCCATAAAGTAATAGCTGCGCGGGTAACCAAAATCCACCGGATGGTTCCTTGTTTCCGCCTTGAAGGGATTGCTGTTGAAAAACCGGACCAAAAAGGGATTGAAATAAACGGAACCCTCCGCACCGAGGCCGTCAGCCTCAAAATCAAAGCGTTCAACAAGAAGTCTATCATCGGATCGCTCCAGATCCACCCGGTAATCGACAATGGTGAAATCCCTGTCGAAACCATCCTCCATCCGATCCAGGTACCGGTCCCTGGGAAGGGAACGGATATGTTCCCTCTTAAAAAAGGCGTCGTGGCCCATCGAGCGTTCCTCCAGGCTCCCGACGAGTTTGTCCTCGTCCAGCTCCAACTGTAGCCTCAGGGTCCTGCCGTTCTTCTGTTCGGGATGGATTTCCTGCCAATAACTTCCCTTCTTCATGTCCATCACCCTTCCGTAATAGTTCAGGCAACGGTAGGGAAGCATCCCGAAGGGCAGTTCCTTTTCCGTGGCATCCAAGAGATAGGTCGCCCCCCCAATCTCGGTACGGGCCACCACATAGTTGAAGTCGGACATGACCGGATGGGCCGTTTTGGGCAGCCCGTGTTCCCGGGTGGACACAAGCATCAGATCGGTATGGATCCCCGCATTGTTGAGCAGGTTGATCAAAGTGATGTTGATTTCCGCGACATTGCCCACTTTGGCGTCGAAGGCCTGTTTCACCCTATTGTCCCTGAAGATCCCGAACTTTTGGTTCCAGGTATAGTGGTCCTGCACAAAGCTGTAAATGGCCTCGGCCCGGGTCAGGGCATCCCCCGGGCCTTCCAAAAGATCCTCGGGCACCCTTTTCTCAAAATAGTTCTTTTTCCGAAGCTGCCCCCCGATGTCCTTGTCCGCCTTGAACTCCCGGTCCACATCCTCCCAGGTCTTGGTGAATTTCTGGATGGTCCCATCAAATCCTTGGTACTCGGAGAGTTCAAAGTCCAATCTGGACCTGTAATTGTTGGCAGAGAGCATATATTCCCCATCGTGTTCGAAGGCCGGCACATCCTTCATGGTATAGGTCAGTACTTCACAGTCCGCGGGATTGGAGGAGGTTCCGGGCAGGTAAAAACAACTCTTTTCGAGCGTGGCCTCGTCCACATCCAGGGCCAACTCCCCGATCAAGGTCCTGTTGTATTTATAGTTGCCGGGGATCTTGGCGTGGAATTCCGAAAGGACCTTGGGAATTCCATCCTGAAAGCTCCAGCCCCTAAGATTGAAGATATAGGGAGATCTGATCTCATAGGTATATTCCAGGATGGAGCCCACTTCCACTTTGGGGAAGGTGAATTTTTTCATGGACCAGAATTCGTTCTCGTCCACCTCGAAGACCTGCTCCGGCATTACGGAATGCCTCAGGGTACCGTTATGGGTCATGGCCCTTAGATTGGTCACCCGTTCCGAGCGATTGTCCGAATGGTAATAGGGAATGACGACCTCTGCCTGGGAAAATCCCCTCTGATCCAATATTTTCTTTTTGGCATGATATTTTTTGATCAACCAGATGTGCCTGTCCTGCACCTCAAAGTAACTGTCCCCACGTTCGTAAAGGTACACCGCATGGGCCGTACTGTCCTTTTCATAGGTCTCGAATTCCCTTTCAAAGGGGGTCAACACTCCAAATTCCACGGCCGTCTGCCCCGAAAGTACAATTCCTTGGAGGAGGGCCGCTATGACAAAAATGGTTCTCATGGTCTGTATGGTTATGGTTTCTTGGTCAAAATAATCTGTTGCCCGTCCCTTTGGACCACCGCGCCCAGGAAGGCCCTGTAGTCCGGATACAGTTCCTTGGGATAGGTCCCCGCCTTGAGGAACAACCGCCTCTTGTAGATCAGGGCCCCTTGGCCGTCGGCCAGGACCTCCACACTGTAGGATCCAAATTGGGTATCCAGGGAGTATTTTTCCGGGAATTTGGAAACCTGGAGATCCTCGGGAATCTCGACCCGGTTGAGGGTTTCCTCCACATAGCCCCGTTGGATGACAAAGGGCAGGGATCGGTCCCGGCTTCGCGGGGGTACCCGGGTATCCTTGTTGAAGGCGTTCGGGACCAGGAAAAAGGCCTCCCCCTTTTTGGCCATATAGTTCCGGGAAGACAGGCTCAGCGCTTCCCGAAATACCACCTTTTCCCGATCGTTCAAAAAATTGTATTCCAAAATCGACAGCCCCGGAATATGGTCCCACAAATGACTGTAGTGCTCTTTGACTTCCCTTTGGTCGCCGCGCTCCAGGGCAAAACGGTCGTTGTAGGCGACGCCTCCGGACTCCAGGACCAGTTCCCCCTCCATGGAGAGGTCCCGCAGCACTTTGAGATCCGCCTCGGTCCTGATATAATTCTCTTCATTCAGATAGGCCTTGGTGGCCACGATCTCCCCTCCCCCGGGCGTGACCACCAATACCTTGCGGTCGTCCGTAAAGTCCCCGATATAACCGAAGGGATGTACTTGGGAGGTACAGTCCAACCAGTGGTAGCCTTCAGGACGGGGAATGCCCAAGATCACGTGGTTGCCCTGGGCCAGGGTGGGAAAATCCTCCTGCAGGTCGATCTTGGTACGTCCGGCCTGTACCACGGCATAGTGGGATTCCACTCCCACGGTCTTGAGCAGGGCCTGGGTATAATTGGTCAGGCCCTTGCAATCCCCGTATCGGTCCCGGTCCACTTCCAGGGCCGAAATGGGTTGGATTCCCCCAATTCCCATCTGTACGCCGACATAACGGGTATTGTCCTGTACGTATTTGTGGACGATCTTGGCCTTTTCCAACGGGTCATCCACTCCATGTACCAGATTTTCCATGGCCCGAATGCGGGTTGGATCCAATCGATCCCTCCCCTGGAACAACTGCTGCAACCACAGGCCCATATCACCCCAATCGTTCACTTGGGCATACTGTCCCTTGTAATGGAAACTGGGCAATCGCACCCCGACCCAAGGGGCAAATTCCTGAAAGGGGGGACTCAAGGGTTCCCTGGACAGGGCAGGGATTCCCTTGGCCGTATAATGTATCAGCCCCGGTTCCTCAAGCCGTTCCAGGGATATATGGTCCAGGTTCCGCTCCTTGACCACAGGTTTGGGGACATTGGAGGGATAGCGTATTGAAAAGGAACTCTGTTCCACCCCGATCCCGTAGGCCGGCACAAAGTACCGGGAAGGAAAGGCCCCTGTATCGGAGGTTTCCACCTCATAGATGAATTCCAGGGTATAGGGATATTGGACCGGCACATGCTCGTGGTACAACACCCTATCGTCAAGATAGAGGGAAAAACCGTCCACGGCGGCCCTATCCTTGAAGTCCCGCTTTTTGATCTGTCCGATCTGCTTCCCCCAGGGGCTG
>CALDPL010000422.1 GCA_937911965.1 uncultured Allomuricauda sp.
TTTTGATGGGCATAGTAGTGGGGATCCTTGTAGTAATGGGATACCTTGGGCAGGTCCTCCCCGGGGATTCCAAGGGTGTTGGGCAGATCGTAGAAGCCGGTGGCCACCACTACGTTCTTGGCCCGGTAGTATGCCTTGTCCGTACGAATGTGGAAGGATTGCGATTCTTTTTGGACCGTGAGCACCCTTTCAAAGAGTTTGATGTTAAGTTCATTCGAGGATACGATCCTGCGGTAGTATTCCAGGGCCTCGTTCCGTTTGGGCTTGGCCTCATTGCTGATAAAGGGGATGTTGTCGATTTCCAATTTCTCCGAGGAGGAGAAGAACTGCATGTTCACGGGGTAATTGAACAGGGAGTTCACCAAGGGCCCCTTGTCGACAATGAGGTAGTCGAGCCCCTTTTTCTTGGCCTCCAGGCCACAGGCAATGCCAATGGGACCCCCACCGATGATCAAAAGGTCGAACTGTTGCATTATTGGGTCCTTTGCTTTAGGTCCTCTATGGTGGCCAGGGGATCTTGGCTTTTGAATACAAAACTGCCGGCCACAAGGATATCGGCACCTGCCGATGTGAGTTTTGCCGCATTGCCCGCATTGACCCCCCCATCGATCTCGATCAGGGCCTTGGAGTGTTTGTGGACGATCATGCTTTTGAGTTCCCTGATCTTTTGATAGGTGTTTTCGATAAAGGATTGCCCTCCAAAACCCGGGTTGACGCTCATCAGGATCACGATGTCGATGTCCTGTATGATATCTTCCAGAAGATGTACGGGAGTATGTGGGTTCAGGGCTACCCCGGCCTTCATGCCCTCGGCCTTGATGGCCTGCAGGGTCCTGTGCAGGTGGGGACAGGCCTCGTAGTGCACCGTCAAGTGATGGACCCCCAAAGCGGCAAAGGTTTTTATGTACCGATCTGGGTCCACGATCATCAGATGGGTATCCAAAGGCTTTTTGGCGTGTTTGGCAATGGCTTCGATCACGGGCATTCCAAAGGAGATATTGGGCACAAAGACCCCATCCATAATGTCCAAATGGAACCAATCGGCCCGGCTTTGGTTCACCATTTCAATCTCCTGTTGCAACTTGGCAAAGTCGGATGCCAATAGGGAAGGCGCAATTATTGTCTTGTCCATGACACAAAGTTAGCCAATTCGGCAATCCCAACAATTAAATTGACGGGGAATCGGATGTTGGGGGTTATGTTGAACTGCCCTTTATATGGCCGTAGCGATCGGCTAAACCTTTCAGGTTGCAATTGCGGTAGGCTCCTCCTAGAAAATAACGGGCAAAATAGGTTCGCGATTCCTGGCCCCAATCAAGATATCCATGGAAATCACCTGTATTCACAGTGGGTTATGCCAAATACCATAAATAAAAAAACTCCGGTAATCAGCCGGAGTTTATTCATCAATCAAAAAACGAACAGTCATGATTAACTGTTGTAAGTACACAAGATACAACTTTCCTGCCAAAAAAAAAATTTAAGCTTTATTTAACCTAAATTAATGGAGGAAGTGCAGCCTTTTACCCCAAATAGGTCTTTAAGATCTTGCTTCTTGAGGTGTGTTTCAATCTTCGGATGGCCTTTTCCTTGATCTGTCGTACCCGTTCGCGGGTCAGGTCAAAGGTCTCCCCGATCTCTTCCAGGGTCATGGAATGCTGTCCGGCCAGACCAAAGTAAAGTCGGATGACATCAGCCTCCCGGGGGGTCAAGGTCTCCAAGGCACGTTCGATTTCGGTCCTTAGGGACTCATGCAACAATTCCTTGTCCGGGTTGGGGGATTCCCCACTTCGCAATACGTCATAGAGGTTGGAATCCTCTCCGTCGATAAGGGGGGCGTCCATGGAAACGTGTCGCCCTGAGTTTTTCAGGGATTGTTTCACATCCTCCACGGTCATGTCCAATTCTTTGGCAATTTCCTCGGCCGATGGGGTACGTTCATGGGCCTGTTCCAAGAACGCAAAGGTCTTGTTGATCTTGTTGATGGAACCGATCTTGTTCAGGGGCAGGCGAACAATCCTGGATTGTTCGGCCAAGGCCTGTAGAATGGATTGGCGGATCCACCATACGGCGTATGAAATAAACTTAAATCCACGGGTCTCGTCAAAGCGTTGGGCCGCCTTTATCAGTCCCAGGTTCCCTTCGTTGATCAAATCGGGAAGGGTAAGGCCCTGGTTCTGGTACTGTTTGGCCACGGATACGACAAACCTGAGGTTGGCCTTGGTCAATTTCTCCAAGGCGAGTTGGTCCCCGGCCTTGATGCGTTGTGCCAATTCAACTTCTTCGTCGGCCGTGATCAAGTCCACCTTTCCGATCTCCTGCAAATACTTGTCCAAGGACGCGGTTTCCCTATTGGTAACCTGTTTTGTAATCTTTAACTGTCTCATCTAAACTCTCCCTTCAATTTATATTTGTGAGCAGAGGCTCATTAGGTTATACGTTGGAAAAAATAAAAAGTTACAATTTGGTCCGAATTATTTGCAAAAGCTTACTTAAAGGAAAGACCCCGGGCTGTTTCCCGAGGTCTTTTCCATCTTGTTTGCTGGGGGTTTCTAGTCCCTTCTGGGCCTTCTGTCCCTATTGTCGCGGCCCCCGTTTCTGCGGTCACCTCCCCTGCGATCGCCACCGCGGTCGTTTCGGTCGTTCCTCGGTGGACGTTCCACATAACCTTCGGGTTTTGGCAGAAGGACCCTTCTGGATACCTTCTCTTTCTTGGTCCTTGGATCCAGTCCCATATACTTGACATCGAAGACGTCCCCCATGTTCACCACATCGGTGACATTTTCGGTACGCTCCCAAGCAAGTTCGGATACGTGAAGCAATACTTCGTTCCCTGGGGATTCGGTATATTCAACAACGGCCCCGAACTCGAGGACCTTGATGACCTCCACTTCGTATACACTGCCCACTTCGGGCTTGAACATGATGGATTCGATCTTGGCCAGTACGGCATCGATTCCCGCTTGGTCGGTACCCAAGATTTCCACGATTCCCTCTTCGGTATCCGGATCTTCGTTGATCACAATGGTGGTCTTGGTCTCCTTCTGAAGGCCTTGGATGACTTCTCCTCCCTTGCCGATCAGGGCCCCGATATATTCCCCTGGAATGATGCGGGTCACGATTTTTGGGGCGTAAGGCTTGACCTCCGGTCTTGGCTCGGCAATGGCATCGTTCAAAAGCCCCAAAATATGGAGTCTTCCGTCCCGGGCCTGTTTTAGGGCCTGGACCAGGATTTCATAGGAAAGTCCCTTGACCTTGATGTCCATTTGACAAGCGGTGATTCCATCGGCGGTACCGGTGACCTTGAAGTCCATATCCCCCAAATGGTCCTCATCCCCCAAGATATCCGATAACACGGCATATTTGCCGCTTTCGGAATCGGAGATCAGACCCATGGCGATACCGGAAACCGGTTTCTTGAGCTGTACCCCGGCATCCATAAGGGCCATGGTTCCCGAACATACGGTGGCCATGGAAGAGGAACCGTTGGATTCCAAAACTTCGGATACCACCCTTACGGTATAGGGGCAATCCTCCGGCACCATGCGCTTGAGGGCGCGTTGTGCCAGGTTCCCGTGGCCTACCTCCCTACGGGAAGTCCCGCGGATCGGCCTTGCTTCCCCGGTGGAGAAGGGTGGAAAATTGTAGTGCAGGTAAAAGGTCTCCTCCCCTTCGTGGGAAGGCATATCGATCTGGTTGGCCTCCCTTGAGGTACCCAGGGTCACCGTAGCCAATGCTTGGGTCTCCCCACGGGTAAAGATGGCGGAACCGTGAACCGAGGGCAGGTAGTCCACCTCGCACCAGATGTCACGGATGTCGGTGGTCTTCCTTCCGTCCAGACGGAGTCCTTCATCCAGGGTAAGGTTTCTGACGGCCTCTTTTTCGACCTTGTGGTAGTATTTGGAAATCAGTTCGCCCTTTTCCTCCAATTCCTCTTCGGAAAAAGTGGCCTTGAGCTCTTCCTTGATCGCGGCAAAGGCATCGGTGCGCTCCTTTTTGGAGGAACCTGCTTTGGCCACGGCATAGACCTTGTCGTAGGTCTGGGAATGAACCTGTTTCAACAGATCTTCATCCTCATCGGCTTGATCGTACTCCCGAACCTCTTTTTTGCCCACGGCCTCGGCCAAGCGAATTTGGGCCGCTACCTGGACCTTGATGGCCTCATGTGCAAATTTGATGGCCTCGACCATTTCATCTTCGGAGATTTCTCCCATCTCACCTTCCACCATCATGACGGAATCCGCAGAGGCCCCGATGACCATGTCGATATCGGAATCCTTGAGCTGTTCCCGGCTTGGGTTGATGATGAACTTTCCTTCCACACGGCCAACCCGTACCTCTGAAATGGCACATTCAAATGGAAAATCCGACAATTGGATGGCTGCCGAAGCCGCCAGGCCCGCAAGGGCATCCGGCATGACGTTCTCGTCATGGGACATCAATTGGATCATGACCTGGGTTTCCGCATGGTAATCCTTTGGGAACAGGGGCCGAAGCACCCGGTCCACCAATCGCATGGTAAGGACCTCGCCGTCGCTGGGTCTGGCCTCACGTTTGAAGAACCCTCCTGGATACCGGCCGGAGGCTGCAAATTTTTCACGGTAATCCACCGTCAATGGCAAAAAGTCCACATCAGAGGCCTGATAGTTGGACACCACGGTACACAGCAACATGCACTTGCCCGATTGGACCACCACAGATCCGTGGGCCTGTTTTGCCAATTTTCCTGTTTCGATGGAGATCTCCCTGCCATCGCCGAGGTCGATGACCTCTTTAAAAGTTTTTGGAATCATAAAAATAGTCTTACCCGATCCCTTGAGATCTGGGTCGTTGAACATTTGGTCCACCGCCTTCCGGGCGGTCGGGTCGTGTTGTTGTGTTGAGTGTCCGGGGACACAGACCAATGAAAAACCGAGTTAAGCTTTTTGTTTGCCCGATTTTGTGTTCGGGACTTTGATGGCCTGGATCGAAATCCAGTAAAAGCAAAGGGGAAGCCTGGGCCTCCCCTTTACATTTTTATTTTCTGATACCCAATTCTTTGATCAGGGTACGGTATTTTTCGATGTCCTTTTTCTTCAAATAATCCAAAAGGCTGCGTCTTTTCCCCACCAACCGCACCAAGGAACGTTCCGTGTTGTAGTCCTTGTGGTTGTTTTTGAGGTGTTGGGTCAGGTGGTTGATCCTGTGGGTGAACAGGGCAATCTGTCCCTCCGTGGAGCCTGTGTTGCTCTCCGCGCCGCCGTGTTTCTTGAAGATTTCGGCCTTGATTTCCTTGGTTAAATACATTCCAATATTTATTTAAATGATTTTTATGTATCGATCGACTTTCGATCAGCGCGCAAAGGTAAATCTTTTTTTTGAAAACCAGGGCCAAAAAACCCCTTAGATGGTTTTTAGGCCCGTATGGGCCGGTTCAAGATCAGGTCGATGTACAGATTGATCTTTTGTTTGAGGTCCCTTCTGTGGGTGATGAAATCCAGGAACCCGTGTTCTTTTAGGAATTCCGCGGTCTGGAAGCCTTCCGGCAGGTCTTTTCCGGTAGTGTCCTTGACCACCCTGGGCCCGGCAAAGCCGATCAGGGCCCCCGGTTCCGAAATGTTGATGTCCCCCAACATGGCATAGGAGGCCGTGGTGCCCCCGGTGGTGGGGTCGGTGGAAAGGGAGATGTAGGGCAGTCCCGCTTCCGCCAACTGGGCCAGTTTGGCCGAGGTCTTTGCCAACTGCATCAGGGAAAGGGCGGCCTCCATCATCCGGGCCCCGCCCGATTTGGAAATGATCATGAAGGGAACCTTTTTCTTGATGGCCACATCGATGGCACGGCAGATCTTTTCGCCGACCACACTTCCCATGGAGCCCCCTATGAAGGAAAAGTCCATACAGGCGATCACGATGTCCCGACCCTTGGATTTGCCAATGGCGGTCCGGACGGCATCCTTAAGCCCCGTTTTTTGCTGGGCGGCCTTCAGGCGTTCCGAGTATTTCTTGGTGTCGACGAATTTGAGGGGGTCCTTGGACTTGAGGTTGGGATCCAGCTCCTTGAACTTGTTGTCGTCGAACAGGATCTCAAAATATTCCTTGCTCCCGATCTTGACGTGATAGCCGTCCTCGGGGCTGACGTAAAAGTTTTTGGCCAGGTCCTCGTATTCCACGATTTTCCCGGTGGGGGATTTGTACCAAAGGCCCTTGGGGGTGTCCTTTTTCTCTTCGGTGGCGGTCTGTATTCCTTTCTCCTTTCTTTTAAACCAAGACGACATGCAATCAAATTTAAGTTAAACGAAGGCTTACAGGGTATTTATGTTGTTCAGATCCTCGAACGCCTTTTTGAGGCGTGCGATAAAGGTCTTTTCCCCTTCGCGGAGCCAGACCCTGGGATCGTAGTGTTTCTTGTTGGGCTGGTCTTCGCCCTCGGGATTGCCGATCTGCCCTTGCAGGTAGGCCGACTTGCCCTGGATATAGTCCCTTATCCCTTCCATAAAGGCGTATTGGAGGTCGGTGTCGATGTTCATCTTCACCACCCCATAGCCGATGGACTCCCGAATCTCTTCCAGGGAGGAACCCGATCCGCCGTGGAACACAAAATCGATATGGTTGTGGGGGACCCCAAATTTTTCGGATACAAACTCCTGGGAGTTCTTCAAGATCTTGGGGGTCAAGCGCACGTTCCCGGGTTTGTAGACCCCGTGCACGTTTCCGAAGGCCGCGGCCACGGTGAACCTGTGGCTTACCTTGGAGAGTTCCTCAAAGGCATAGGCCACTTCCTCGGGTTGGGTGTAGAGTTTGGAATCGTCCACGTCGGTGTTGTCCACCCCGTCCTCTTCCCCTCCGGTGACCCCGAGTTCGATTTCCAGGGTCATGCCCATTTTGTGCATCCGCTCCAGATAACTCTTGCAGATTTCTATGTTTTCCTCGATCGGTTCCTCGGAAAGGTCGATCATATGGGAGCTGTACAGGGGTTTTCCGGTGGCCTTGAAGTGGGCTTCGCTGGCATCCAACAGCCCGTCGATCCACGGCAATAATTTTTTGGCGCAGTGGTCCGTGTGCAATATCACCGTGGCCCCATAGGCTTCCGCCAATTCGTGGATGTGCCTGGCCCCGGCAACGGCACCAAGGATGGCCGCTCTCTGGCCTTCATTGGACAGCCCCTTGCCCGCGTTGAACTGGGCCCCTCCGTTGGAAAACTGGATGATCACCGGGGAGTTTAGGGAGGCAGCGGTCTCCATGACGGCATTTATGGTATCGGATCCAACGACATTGACCGCCGGAAGGGCATAGCCGTTTTCCTTTGCGTGTTTGAAAATGGCCTGGACCTGATCGCCGGTGGCGACACCGGGTTTTATGTTATGGGACATACTATTGGGTGGTTTGGAGTTAAAATTAAGGTACAAAAGTAATAAATATTTTGCTCTAGAAGGGATAATTGATTCCGATGTTGAGGACCGAATTCCTTAGATTGTATTGATGGAACCAACGATTGGATCCCTGTTTTGCGGGGTCGTAGGTCTTGAATCCCAGGTCCAGGCGGAAGACAAAAAAGGTGAAATCGTAGCGCAGGCCAAGCCCGGTGCCCAAGGCAATGTCCCCCAAGGAAGAAAAGCCCTGGAAGATGGCATCGGGATTGGGCTCGTTGTCCAGCACGTTCCAGATATTGCCCGCATCGGCAAAGAGGGCCCCCTTGACATCCCCCGCAATGGGGAAGCGGTATTCCACATTGAGGGCCAGTTTGAGGTTGGCCTCGTTGAAATCATTGATATTGCTGGTTTTTCCGGGACCCAACTCATAGGCGTTCCAGGCCCTGTTGTCGTTGGAGCCCCCTGCAAAATAACTCCGGACAAAGGGGATGTTGTCGGAGTTGCCATAGGGGACGGCCAATCCCAAAAAGGTCCTGAAGGCGATCACCTGGGAATCCCCGACCTCCCAATGCCTGATATAGTCGATGTCCGCCTTGAGGTACTGGGAAAAGGGAACCCCGAAGACCAGCAGCTGTCCGTTGTCGTTCTTGTTGTAGGGCACCAGGTTGGAAACCAGCGAAAGCATATTGCCCGCGCTTTCGATCTTGATGCGGTACTGGTAAAAATCAAGGTCGGTGAAATCCGATTTGCTGTTCTTGGAATGGGTGAAATTGGTGGCAAAGATCAGGTTGTTGTCCGTCAACCGCCTTCGGCGTTCCTCGATGCTCCCGATCTCGTCCAACTGGTTTGGACCCACCGGGATCTCCCCGATCAAGGCCCTGCGGACAAATTCATGGGCCCCTTCGGGGATTGCCAATCGAAGGGAATCGTTCGGATTGTTTGTCGATTGATAGAGTTCGGCGTATTGGGGGAGGTGTTGGAAGTCATCCGCAATGTCGTCCAGGTTGGAAAAGGTGTTCCGGTACACATTGTAGAAATTGTCCACGTTCACATTGCGCACGAATTCGACGTTCAGCAGTTCCAGGTTGTTCCGGAGCCGGTCGTTGGGGACCCAGTTATAGGAAAGCACCGCGTTGAGGGACTGTTTGTCCAGACCGATGTTCCGTTGGAAATTGGTACCCATCCTCAGACTGCTCTGCGGCAGCATATAGTGGGGGATGATCCCCTCGGTGCCGAAGGGCAGCCAGATCCTGGGAAAGGTGATGTTGATGTCCCCGCCGAGTTCCGAGGTGAAGGTCTCCTGGGAGAGCGAGGCGTCGCTCAACAGACCGATGGCCCCCCGGGCCGAGATGTTCAGGGTCTCCGCCCCCCCGAACACATTGCGGGTGATCACCGAAGTGGAGAAGGCGGTCCCCACTTGTTGGATGTTGGAGTGGGTGATATCAAAGTTCATGTTCAGGGAGTACTTTGGCCTAGGTGCCAGATAGATATTGGTCACCAATCCGGTCTGGGTGGAATCAGCGATGAATTCCATATTGGGGTACTTGAAGGTGTTCAGGTTGGTGATCTGCCTGTAGGTCCTGATCCGGTCCAGGTCGCGGTACACGCTGTCCTTTTCAAAGAAGATGGCATTGGTCAGGGCCCTGGGCCTGTAACGGAGCTTGTCCGAGTAGAAGATGGTATAGTCCCCGTACTCCAAGCGTTTGAGTGAATCCCGGTCCCCGCTTATGGAATAATCGGGGTAGATGTTTATTTTTTTGTGCCGTGCGATCCTATAGATGCTGTTTATATCGGTGCTGTCGGTGGTGCTCCTGAACTTTTTGATGTTCAATTGCACCTGCATGAGCTGGTCGTCGGCCAAGCGGGTGGTGTCCCTGAGGATATCGAAATTGATGGAGCTCTCCTGGAAGTTGTAGATCCCGGAGTTTCTGAACAGGCTGGTAAGCCGTTCCCGTTCCAGGGTGAAGTTCTGTAGGTCGAATTGATCCCCTTCCTTGACCAGGCTGTACCTGGCCGAAAGATTGTAAATGGAATCCAGTTCCGGGGAACTGATATTCTTTTGGATGCTGTCCAGGGTATAGGGTTTGTTCAGGTCGATCTTGTATTCCACCTCGGCCCTTTTTTTCTTGTTGGATTCCACAATTTCAAAGGAGCCCTCATTGTTGAAATAACCCTTGCTGTTGTAATAGGCCTCCAGGCGTTCGACGGATTTGCGGGTCAGGGAGGTGTCTATGATCACCGGGGGTTCCCCGACCCGCTTGAGAAATTCACTGGCCCCTTTTACGACAAAGGACTCCTGCAATCTGGAAACCTGTTTTTCGGAAAGCAGGGCGGTGAGGCGCTTTTCCCTTTTTTCCTTGCGGTGCAGCCAATCCTGGAAGGAGGAGTCCGGGTTTTCCTTGGCCAGGTTATAGAGGTTCAGCCGCAGGGGGTAGCCCAGTACACTGCTGTTGGGCTTTTGGGAAATCAGGCCCTTGAGCTCATTGCTCTTGGTCTTGACGCTGTCGATATAAAAGCTGTTCTTGGTCAGCAGCAACTCATCGTCCCCGACCTTTTTAAGGGTGTTGCAACCCGCACTGCCCAACATAAGCAGCAATAGCCCTATTTTTGCCCTGTTGTACCTTAGACCTAAAGAACCCCTCATAGAATTCAAAAATACACGTTTTGTATGGTACCCAAAAACCTAATCAAGTTAGTTGTAAGCCTAAAGCAAAAAAAGTGCCGAACCCGACACGGACTCTTTGTGGCCGAAGGGGAAAAGATGGTCGGGGAGTTGTTGGGGGCCGGGATTTCTCCCCATACGATTTTTGTGGATGGGAAGCTGGAACCCGTGGATCTGGGGAAGGTGGAACTTGTGGACGGGGAGGCCCTAAAGGCCATGAGCAGCCTGAAACACCCCAATGGGGTGTTGGGGGTCTTCCACATGCCCAAAAGGGAGGTGGTGGAGGAGGGGGACTGGGTCCTGGCACTGGATGCGGTGAGGGACCCCGGGAACCTGGGGACCATCATCCGCCTCTGTGATTGGTTCGGGATTTCCCAAATGGTCTGTTCCCCGGATACGGTGGATTGCTACAATCCCAAGGTACTGCAGGCCACCATGGGGTCCATTGCACGGGTCGGCATACGCTATACCGATCTTGCCGAATATTTGGACCGGACCCCGCTTCCCGTTTTTGCCGCCTATATGGACGGGATTCCGGTACAGGGGAAGGAATTTCCCAAAAGGGGGCTGCTGCTGATGGGCAACGAGGCCCATGGGATATCCCCTGATCTACAGAGGTCGATCCAGCAGCGGATCACCATCCCACAGTTCGGGGGGCAGAGTGCGGAGAGTCTCAATGTGGCCACGGCCACGGCCATACTCTTGCACGAGATCAGGAGGTAAGGAAAACTTATTCGAAAGTCAGGTTCAAAAAGATGCCCCGGGTGCGCATGGCATTGATGTTTCCGGTCCAAAGGCTGTTGGGGTCGTTGTCGGGTACCAGCTCGTCGGACAGGCCGAAGACCCCACGTATCGAGGGGGTGAACTTGAAGTATTCGGTATAGAAATCAATTCCAAACCCCAATTCATAACCATAGCTGTTGGTCTTCATACGGAACTCCCCACTGGAATTGTCGTCCAGATTGTCCTCCTTGCTGCCCAGGTTGGTGGCCGCATAGACCCCGGCGGTGATAAAGGGCTTCCAGTTTCCGATCCTTCCGGTGCCGGCCTTGATCAGCAATGGGAAGCGGATGTAAGTGGATTTGACCTCACGAATGGCATCGGCCTCGGTGGAGTGTCCCGGAAAACCCAGGGTCCTTCCCGTATAGAGCAGGCCGGGCTCGGTGCGCAGGTCCAGGAATTCGTTGATGCGGAGTTCCCCGATCAGGCCCACATTGAACCCATAGGTTTTGTCCACCAAGATATCCTTTCCTATATCGTCCCGGTATTCAAATTGGAAGTCGAATTGGTTCATCCCCAGATAATACCCCC
>CALDPL010000423.1 GCA_937911965.1 uncultured Allomuricauda sp.
GGTCAAGATCCAGGCCCAGGCCGGACTCGGAAGGAATGTCAAGGACGATGAAGTGGTTCAGGGTTCCCCGGCCTTTGGCTATGGGGATTTCAACAAATCATACGTACTGTTCAAGAATTTGCCCAAATTAGTAAATCAAATCTCCAACTTAGAAAAAAAGATTGACGGTGAGCACGACAAGCAATAAGCAACGTACCATTGCCAAAAAAGTGACCTTGCAGGGTGTGGGACTCCATACCGGCCAGAATGTGAACATGAGTTTTCTTCCGGCCAAGGAGAACCACGGTTTTGCCTTTAAACGGATCGATCTTGAGGGCGAACCCATCATCGAAGCGGACGCCAATTATGTGGTCAATACCCAAAGGGGGACCAATCTGGAAAAAAATGGCGTAAAGATCCATACCTCCGAGCATGTGCTGGCCGCCCTGGTCGGTTTGGACATCGACAATGTCCTGATCGAACTGGACGCACCGGAACCCCCGATCATGGACGGTTCCTCAAAGTATTTTGTCCAGGCCCTTGAAGAGGCCGGAATCGTGGAACAGGAACAAGAACGGGAGGAATATGTGATCAAGGATGTGATTTCATATAGGGACGAGAGCACCGGCAGTGAAATTACCGTGATCCCATCCCAGGAATACCAGATCACCACCATGGTGGATTTTGGCACCAAGGTCCTGGGCACCCAGAATGCCACCTTGGAGGATATCAGTGATTTTAAGGCGGAGATTTCCGGGGCGAGGACCTTTTCCTTCCTCCACGAACTCGAAATGCTCCTGGAAAATGGACTCATCAAGGGAGGGGACCTGAACAATGCCATAGTCTATGTGGACAAGGAAATCTCCGAGTCCACCATGAAGAAGCTGGAAAAGGCCTTTGACAAGAAAAAACTGTCCGTAAAGCCCAATGGGATCTTGGACAACCTTACCCTGCACTATCCCAACGAGGCCGCACGGCACAAACTCTTGGACGTCATGGGGGATCTGGCCCTTGTCGGCTGTCGCATTCGGGGAAAGGTCATCGCCAATAAACCGGGCCATTTCGTGAACACCCAGTTTGCCAAGAAGCTTTCCAAAATCATCAAGATAGAGAAACGAAACAAGGTACCGACCTATGACCTGCACCGGACACCCCTTATGGATGTCACCCAGATCATGAACATGTTGCCCCTTAGACCCCCATTTTTATTGGTGGACAAGATTCTGGAGCTCTCCGACAGCCATGTGGTGGGGGTGAAAAACGTGACCATGAACGAACCTTTCTTTGTGGGACATTTTCCCGGGGCCCCGGTAATGCCGGGGGTTCTCCAAGTGGAGGCCATGGCCCAGACCGGGGGAATCTTGGTCCTGAGTACCGTACCGGATCCTGAAAATTACCTGACCTTCTTTATGAAGATCGTCAAGCTGGCACAAGTCTTTCTGGAGAAGGGGATATTCAAGCAACAGGTGGTTCCAGGCGACACCCTGATATTCAAATGTGATCTGGTCTCGCCCATTCGCAGGGGCATCTGCCATATGCAGGCCTATGCCTATGCCAATGGAAAACTGGTCTCCGAGGCCGAATTGATGGCTCAGATCGTAAAGACTAAAAACACGGAAGAATAGATGAACCAACCTCTAGCATATGTACACCCGGGAGCCAAGATCGCCAAGAATGTGGTGATCGAGCCCTTCACCACCATCCACAACAATGTGACCATTGGGGAAGGTACCTGGATCGGCTCCAACGTCACCATCATGGAGGGTGCCCGAATCGGCAAGAACTGCAGTATTTTCCCGGGAGCGGTCATATCGGCCATGCCCCAGGACCTGAAATATCAGGGGGAGGACACCACGGTCCAAATCGGGGACAACACCACCATACGGGAATGTGCCACGATCAACAAGGGAACCTCGGACCGCATGAAAACGGTCATTGGCAACAATTGCCTGATCATGGCCTATTGCCATATTGCCCATGACTGCGTGGTGGGGGACGGTTGTATTTTCAGCAACAATTCCACCCTGGCGGGCCATGTCACCATAGGGGCCAATGTGGTCCTTGCAGGCATGGTGGCCGTCCACCAGTTCGTGTCCATCGGGAACCATTCCTTTGTTACCGGGGGATCCTTGGTCAGAAAGGACGTGCCCCCTTATGTTAAGGCGGCAAGGGAACCCCTTTCCTATGTGGGGATCAACTCCATAGGATTAAGACGAAGGGGATTCGAGGCGGACAAGATCCGGGAGATCCAAAACATCTATAGGATCCTCTATCAAAAAAACTACAACAATTCACAGGCGGCTTCCATCATTGAAGCGGAAATGGAAGCCACCCCGGAACGCGATGAGATCCTTCAGTTCATCAAGGATTCCCAGCGGGGCATCATGAAAGGTTACTTCAGCACAAATTAATTTTATGGCAAATACTTCCGATATACGAAGGGTTGTGTATCAAATACAACAACGACATTTACAAGATCATTGATTTTCTTCATGTGAAACCCGGCAAGGGTCCGGCATTCGTCCGTACGAAGCTCAGGAGTGTTTCCACGGGAAAGGTTCTGGAAAACACCTTTTCGGCAGGGCACAAGATCGACGACGTACGGGTGGAGACCCGCTCCTTTCAATACCTGTACCCGGAAGGGGACAGCTTTCATTTCATGAACACGGAGGATTACAACCAGATCACCCTGTCCAAGGATTCCCTGGACGCCCCCGATCTTTTGAAGGAAGGGGAAGTGGTGAACATCCTCTTCAATACCGAGGACAATATGCCCCTATCGGTGGAAATGCCCGCCAGTGTCATCCTGGAGGTCACCCATACCGAACCGGGCGTCAAGGGAAATACGGCGACCAATGCCACAAAGCCCGCCACGGTGGAGACCGGTGCCAGAATCAATGTGCCCCTTTTTATCAACGAAGGCGACAAGATCAAAATCGATACCGAGAAAGGGACCTATCTGGAACGTGCCAAAGAGTAAGGAAAGATGAAATTTCCCGGCTCCCATACCCTAGCACAAATCGCGGAGATCATCGGTGCCGAATATATCGGGGACCCTGGCTTTCCCGTGAGCGGAATGAACGAGATCCATGTGGTGGAACCGGGGGACATCGTCTTTGTGGACCACCCCAAATATTACGATAAGGCCCTGGAATCCAAAGCCAGTGTGGTGTTGATCAACAAAATTGTGGAATGCCCACAGGGAAAGGCCCTTCTGATTTCCAAGGACCCCTTCAGGGACTTCAATACCCTGACCCGACATTTCAGGCCCTTTGAGCCTGCCAAGGCAGCCATTACCCATACCGCGGAAATAGGGGAGGGCACCCTGATCCAACCCAATGTATTCATAGGCAACCATGTGAAGATCGGGAAAAACTGTACCATCCATCCCAATGTCAGCATTTATGACAATTGTGTGATCGGGGATCATGTGACCCTTCATTCGGGAACCGTCCTGGGAGCGGAGGGCTTCTATTATAAAAACCGACCCGAGGGATTTGACAAACTTCTTTCCGGAGGGAATGTGGTGATCGGGGACCATGTGGACATCGGTGCCGGTTGCACCGTAGATCGTGGGGTCAGCAGCGCGACCACTATTGGTTCGGGCTCCAAACTCGACAATCAGATCCAGGTGGGACACGATACCCAGATCGGAAAAAAATGCCTTATCGCATCCCAGGTGGGCATTGCGGGCTGTGTTGTGATCGAAGATGAGGTCACCCTTTGGGGGCAGGTCGGGATCATCAGTGGGGTGACCATTGGAAAGAAGGCCGTGGTCATGGCCCAGGCAGGGGTGTCAAAATCCCTGGAAGGCGGAAAATCCTATTTTGGAAGCCCGGCCGTGGAGGCCCGGGAAAAAATCAAGGAATTGGCCTATGTAAAGCGGATTCCGGAAATCATCCGAATTCTCAAAAAGAATTGAAATCGATAGTTAATAAGCAGGGCAAACCTTATTTTTGCACCAATATCAAGTTAAACCTATGAGCGTCTTAGTAAACAAGGATTCCAGAATTATTGTACAAGGATTTACGGGCAGTGAAGGTACCTTCCATGCCGAGCAGATGATTGAGTACGGTACCAATGTCGTGGGTGGGGTAACCCCCGGAAAGGGAGGCCAAAAACACTTGGACAGGCCGGTGTTCAACACCGTTGAGGAAGCGGTACAGAAAGTGGGGGCGGACACCACCATCATTTTCGTTCCCCCCGCATTTGCAGCAGATGCCATCATGGAGGCGGCCAGTGCGGGAATCAAGGTGATCATCACCATAACCGAGGGCATTCCGGTAGCGGATATGGTCAAGGCCAATGATTATATAAAAGATTTGGACTGCACCCTGATCGGTCCGAACTGTCCAGGGGTCATCACCCCCGGGGAGGCCAAAGTAGGTATCATGCCCGGCTTTGTCTTTAAAAAAGGAAGTGTTGGCATTGTTTCCAAATCGGGTACCCTCACCTATGAAGCCGCGGACCAGGTCGTCCGCCAGGGATTGGGAATCACCACGGCCATTGGAATCGGGGGAGACCCCATTATCGGCACCACCACCAAGGAGGCGGTCGAACTCCTGATCGGAGATCCCGAGACCGAGTGTGTCGTCATGATCGGGGAGATCGGGGGGCAACTGGAGGCCGAGGCCGCCAGATGGTACAAGGATTCCGGCAGCAAAAAGCCCATCATTGGCTTCATTGCCGGGGAGACAGCGCCCGCAGGTCGTACCATGGGTCATGCCGGAGCCATTGTGGGGGGCAGCGACGATACCGCCCAGGCCAAGAAACGAATCATGCGCGAATGTGGCATCCACGTTGTGGATTCCCCAGCGGAAATCGGACTCAAGGTAAAGCAGGTACTCGGTTAAGATCCCATTTGAAACCAAAATAAAGATCCCGTGTGAACGGGATTTTTTTTCGTCTAAGTACAACATCCACTATATTTGGTGAAGAAGCATTCAAAACTGAACAGCATATGAAACTTTTGGAAGGCAAAAATGTAATCATCACCGGAGCGAGCAGGGGAATAGGCAAGGGCATTGCCCAAGTATTTGCAAAACAGGGGGCCAATGTGGCCTTCACCTACAGCTCCAGTGAGGCACCTGCCCTGGAATTGGAAAAGGAACTCAAGGCCATGGGCGTACAGGCCAAGGCATACAAGAGCAATGCCGCCAGCTATGCGGATTCCGAAGCCCTTGTGGCCAGTGTGCTCGAGAATTTTGAAGGTCGGATCGATGTGTTGGTCAACAATGCGGGCATCACCAAGGACAATCTTTTGATGCGGATGGGAGAAGAGGATTTTGACCAGGTGATCGAAATCAACCTAAAGTCCGTCTTCAACATGACCAAGGCCGTACAGCGCACCATGCTCAAGCAGCGCAAGGGATCCATCATAAACATGAGCTCCGTGGTCGGGGTCAAGGGCAATGCGGGACAGACCAATTATGCAGCCTCCAAGGCCGGGATGATCGGGTTCACCAAATCCGTGGCCCTGGAACTGGGATCCAGGAATATCCGTTGCAATGCGATTGCCCCGGGCTTCATAGAAACCGAAATGACCGAAAAGCTGGAAGAAAAGACCGTTCAGTCCTGGCGTGAGGCCATCCCCTTGAAACGGGGCGGGAGCCCCGAGGACGTGGCCAATGCCTGCCTCTTTCTGGCATCGGATCTATCGGACTACATCACCGGGCAGGTAATCAATGTGGATGGTGGGATGCTGACCTAGGATGGAACCCTTAACGGTCTTGTTGATACTACTCTCAGCGCTTGCCGCAGCAGCGCTGGTATGGTTCCAATACTACCATAAAAACCCAAAAAAGGGATTGACCAAGGCCCTGCTGGCCTCCTTGAGGTTCATAAGTGTCTTCTGTGGGCTCTTGCTCCTGATCAATCCCAAGTTCGTCGAACGTGAACAATACCTGGAAAAGGCCGAACTGATCCTTTTGGTGGACCGATCCACTTCCATGGACCGTTCCATTGCCCGGGACGAGCTTTCGGCCCTTGTGGGGAAGGTCGGCTCCGACCCCAGGCTGCAGGAAAGGTTCAACATCCATCAGTTTGGTTTTGGTGGGACCCTGTTTGAATCGGATTCCCTTGAATCGGGCCGGGGAAATACGGACATCGCCAATGCCCTTAGCAAGGCCAATGGCCTTTTCCTCCAAGGCACCAAGGCCCTGGTGCTGTTTACCGACGGCAACCAGACCTTGGGAAGGGACTATGAATACCTGTCCCTGGAGGGGCAACCATCGGTCTTTCCGGTGGTCCTGGGGGACACCACCCAATACGAGGATATTTCCATCGGACTCTTGAATGTCAACACCTATGCCTTTTTGGGCAACAAATTCCCGGTTGAGGCAAGCATACGCTATCAAGGTTCCAGAGCACTGTCCCAAACCCTTACCCTGAGTATGGATGGCAAAAGAGTACACCGCCAAAGGGTGGAGTTGGACGGCCAAAAGAACGTCCAGACCCTCGATTTCCTATTGGAGGCCCCAAGGGTCGGCCCCATCACCCTGGTCTTGGAAGTGGAAGCCCTGGAAAACGAAAAGAACAAATCAAACAACCGCAAGGAAGTCGCCCTGGAAGTAATCGATGAAAGGTCCGAAATCGTCCTGGTCACGGATTTGTTGCATCCCGATATCGGTGCCTTGAAAAAGGCAATCGAGTCCAATGAACAGCGGCAGCTCACCGTGTTGGGGCCGAGGGAGTCCCCCGCAGTCCTGGAAAATGCCGATATCTTGATCCTATACCAACCAAATCGGAATTTCAAAGAGGTATACGACTTCATACAACGGGCGGGAATCAACCATCTGACCATTAATGGACGCAAAACGGATTGGAACTATCTGAACGGCGTGCAGGAAAGTTTTGCAATGGGGAACTCCAAACAACCGGAGGAAATCATAGGTGTGTTGAACCGGGCTTTTGGAAAATTCGGATTGGGCGATTTTCAAGTGGCCGGTTTTCCGCCCTTGGAAGGGACCTTGGGGGAGATTGAACTCAAAAAGGAACATGAAACCATACTGTTCCAACAAATACGGGGGGTGGACCTGGATCGGCCGCTCCTGTCCATCTTGACCGACGGCAACAAAAAGGAAGCCGTTCTGTTCGGGGAAAATATTTGGAGGTGGAGGGCCCAAACCTATAGAAACGACCAGAATTTTCAAATGTTCGATGATTTTATGGGACAGCTCATGCTCTTTTTGGGAAGTGACAGGCAAAAAAATCGCTTGGAAGTGACCCATCCCCCGATCTTCGAGAACGCCAACTTTGCAAAAATCAGGGCCTCCTATTTCGACCTAAACTATCAATTTGACCCTCGGGCCAGAATTTCCATTGAGGTGGAAGGGCAGAACAGGGAGCTTTCTCGGGAATACCCCCTATTGCTGAAAAACAACCATTACGAGGTGGACCTGAGCGACCTCAGGGCCGGGGAATATCGCTATACCCTGGAGGTCGAGGGCGAGGACCTAAAACGCTTGGGCAGTTTTAAAATATTGGATTTTGATCCGGAGCAGCAATTTGTATCCTCGGATCACAGAAAATTACAGCGTTTGGCACAACGAAACAAGGGGACTATTTTCTACCCGGACCAAGTGGAAGGTCTAATCGCTGGATTGGCCGAGGCCCCCGAGTTTGTTCCCATACAGAAAAGCAGGGAGAATATTGTATCTTTGATCGATTATCGGTTGCTGTTGGGCCTGATTGTCCTTGCACTGACAGCGGAATGGTTCCTCAGAAAGTATAATGGACTAATATAAAAACAACCTATTACAATGGATAGATTGCCCAAAATTGCCCTACCCGCCATAGCGGTCTTTATTTTTTTAATAATTATAATTTCCAAATCGGCAGTGACCATCGGTTCCGGACGGGCCGGGGTCCTGTACAAGACTTTTGGGGGAGGGGTGGTCACGGACAAGCCCCCCTTGAATGAGGGCTTCCACCTGGTTGCCCCTTGGGACAGGGTGTTCATCTATGAGGTAAGGCAACAGGAAGTCTATGAAAAGATGCAGGTTCTTTCTTCCAATGGTTTGGAGATCAGACTCGATGCCTCGGCATGGTTTCAGCCCGAATATGAATCCTTGGGGAAATTGCACCAGGAAAAAAGTGAGCACTACAGGGACCGAATCCTGCTTCCTGCAATCCGCTCCGCTGCCCGGTCCGTGGTGGGACGATATACCCCGGAACAACTTTATTCGAGCAAACGCGATGTCATTCAGGAAGAGATCTATGAAGAGACCAAGAACATCGTCGATGACCAATACATCCAACTGAACGAAATCCTGGTGCGGGACGTTACCCTGCCCCCGACCATCAAGGAGGCCATTGAAAGAAAGCTTAGGGAGGAACAAGCTTCCCTGGAATATACCTTTAGATTGGAACGGGCTACCCAAGAGGCGGAAAGACAACGGATCGAAGCCCAGGGTAAAGCGGATGCCAACTCCATTTTGAGCGCTTCCTTGACAGACAAAATATTGACGGACAAAGGAATAGAAGCTACATTGAAATTGGCTGAATCCCCCAATTCCAAGGTCATCGTAATCGGTTCCGGGGACGATGGTCTTCCCATAATCTTGGGAAACAATTAAAAATAGGGTCCGATTATGGACCTTGAACCGGGAATCGGTCCTCGATTGCCCGGTTGGATTTTTGAACCCGGTTTCCGATTGACTGCGGCCCAAAGCAAAAAGGCCGCGAATTGGGAAGGGAAGGTTGTAAGTATTTGTTGATGACCAAATTCGAACTCTTATGTTGGAATTTGAAATTTTCAATAAAGACCTTGACAATGGCTGGTTGGTTCGCCAAATAGAGGCGTTCCGATTCAGCGGGGATACCATTGCGGACAAGTTCATACCCCGTCCATACCTTTCCATTGTTTTCCATTTTGGGGACTGTCCCAGGATTTTGGACAGTCCTCCCAAAGAATTGGACCCATTCTTTGTTGCACCTATAGTTCCCAAAGCCTTTGAGCTGGAATTCCACGGTCAAATGGACTCCTTTATGGTACACTGCAATTCCACTGTATTTTCACGATGTCTTGGATTGGATCTCTCGCCAGTTCCCGGTCGGAGCATCAATCTGCCCCGACAACAATTTTTACCCTTGTGGGAGTCCATGTACGCAATACAGGGGACCAAGGAACGAATCGACCTTTTTACCGCCTTTATCAATTCCCTGCAGATTACCCCTTATAAATACGACTCCGTTGACCTATTGTACAATACCATAATCGATATGGGGGTCAAAAGACTGCTGAAGGATTTGTTGTTGGAATGTCCCAACAGCAGGAGTACGATCTTCAGGAAATTTGTCAAACGCGCCGGGGTAAGCCCCAAGACCCTGATGCGCATTGTGAGATTGGACTACCTCTGGACCATGATAAAGGATGGGAGGACGACGGATTATTTGGATATCGCTTTTGACAACCATTACTTCGACCAGAGTCATTTCATCAAGGATTTTAAAGCCATTATCGGGGAAACCCCAAATCATTTCTTCAAACGAAACTTGGAAATTGTAAAAGATTTGTCACAAAAGAACACTGATAGACAATATATTGGGACTTTTTTACAATCACGAAAATTTTAAGTGCACTAAGTTTGTCCCATGGCCGGTATTCCACCGTCATGGTTCCATTCAAAGGGTGAACACAGGCCATAGGAGATAAAAATCCCCCAGGAACATTGCCAAAAACCATTGGCTGGGATTTTTTTTATCAGATCTCTGGTTTTGGAAGGTATACACAACACTTGTCAACCATTCAAAACTTCTTCATGAAATTAAAATTTTTTTTACCCATTTTGATTCCGATGCTTTTCACGGCATGCAGCCAGCAAGAGGAATCAACCCTTCCTATCCAACCCAAGAGTTCGTTTAACGATTTTCAAGAAAATCAAGCCCATGCACCCACGGTGGATGTGGCCACCAACAACCCTGAAAGAAAATATGGCATTAAATCCGGGACCATTCGATTTGAAACTTGGTTCAAATATGATGGAAAACTCTGGGAAGAAACATCAATAGTCTATTTTGATGATTACGGGAAAAAGGAACGAAGTGAACGGTATCTCCTGGACGGAAGTCTTTGGGCCACCCATTTTAATGACGGCACCTACCTTTACAGTTTAAATCCAGAGGAAAAATATGCCTATAGGCATGAAACTACGCACTTGGGCACTGAAACCAGGGTGAGTTGGGCAGATATACCAGCTTCCCAAAAGGCAAGTGGCTGGGCAGAAAAGGCGCCCAATGAAACTATAGCGGGGAAGTCATGTGAGGTGTATTATGTGACCATCGACGGGGGCCACGAAAAGCTTGCGGGTTGGGAAAATATTTGCCTTTTGTACGAAATGGTCGGAAGTGGTTATGGAGATACATCCCGTCGTGCAGTCTCGATCCAGGAGGGACCGGTGGATCCAAACCTTTTCGTCCTTCCCTCTGACTATAGAGTGCTAACGGATTAATCGGAAACTTCATTAAAGGGAGTCTCCGAGGTGCGCAATATGCACTTTTCAACAAAATCCATTCAACATTCAATTATGAAACACATTACACTTTCAATGGCACCCATGTTCCTATTGATATGGGCCTGTAGCACCGATGGGGGCATTCCACGATATTTGGAAGTACCCCCAAAAAACTTGGAAAACGTTCCCAAACAGGAACAACAGCTCCCGGAGTCGGAATATGAACCGGCCTACCTGGTCAAGGCCGGTAGCATCCGATTTGAAGCCAGTGAGGGAATGAACGGCTCCATTACGGATAGTTGGATCCAAGTGCTCCATTTTGAAGATTATGGCAGAAAGGAAAGAAATGAAATCTATAACCAGGATGGGGTTCCGGTACACGCCGGTTTCAATATTGGCGATAAATACATTTCCTTGGACCTCGACGAGAAAATAGCCAATGAGTGGGAAGTGGGCGATCAGTCCGGTCTCTCCAACAGCTTTGACTGGTATGTCCAAAGGGCCGGTGGCTCGGCCTATGATTGGGGAAAGGAAATCGTGGCCGGTATAGAATGTGATGTGTTTTATGAGCCGATAGAAGGCGGAATCGCAAAATATGCCGGCTGGGGCAACATTGTATTTATATCTGACTTTAAAAGCAGTGTATGGGGGGATTATTATCTAGGTGCCATTGAGTTCACGGAAGGCCCTGTGGACCCCAAATTGTTCCAAGTACCTGAGGGCTTTACCATTAAAAAGTGGTAAACCCGGAACTTTTTTGTGAACTCCGGATTCAGAGTAAAGGAGCCTTTGTGACCAAAGTCACAAAGGCTTTCCCTTCCATTGTCTTACTTTGTACCTATGAGAAAAGTAGCAATTTTGGTCTCCATCCTTTCATTGGCCGTGACATGGACCTCATGCCAACGGGAAAGGGGAGGGAACCTGGCCGATCTAAGGAAATTGGCGGATTCGGCCACAGCCCGTTCCCAACAGCTGTTGTTTCAAAAAGTATCCACCGCAATGAGCCAGGGTGGGGCGGCCCATGCTCTGGAATTTTGCCAGGTCCAGGCCATCCCCATTACGGATTCCCTCTCCCGTTCCTTTGAACTGGACCTTCAACGGATATCCGATAAAAACCGAAATCCAAACAATCGATTCAGAACCCCAAAGGACCGATCGATCTTTGAAACCTTTAAGCAGAGCCCCAAGCTCAAGGATACGATACTTATGGAAAACGGCCATCCCATCTATTACAAAAGGATAGACCTGGGGATGGTAAATTGTTTGAAATGTCACGGAAAACCGGATGTGGACCTCGAACCAAAGACCCTGGAACTGATCCGGGATCTCTATCCAATGGATAAGGCCGTGGACTATGGGTTGAACGACCTAAGGGGAATGTGGAAGGTATATTTTTCGAAACAGTGAATTGGGTTTTTAAACATTTTCCATGCTTTTTGTTTCTTAAAAAGGTTTTCCAATTGAAAATTATATTCTAAATTTGGCCCCATGATCGGAAAAACATTTGTACATCACCACCATTTTTATACTTGCACTCAAGCGAGATAGAAATGTATTGTTGTACCTAAAACATATTCTAACCCGTTTGAGAAATCAAACGGGTTTTTTTTTGCCCCTTGGATTTCCCAAACATTAATGAAGAACCATGACAAAAATTCGGATAGCAGTCCAAAAAAGCGGCCGGTTGAATGAGGAGTCCCTCCAGATCCTCAAAGATTGTGGCATCTCAATCGACAATGGCAAAGATCAACTCAAGGCAACTTCAAGAAACTTTCCCCTGGAAGTCTTTTATTTGAGGAACGGGGACATTCCCCAGTACCTCAGGGATGGGGTGGTGGACATCGCCATAGTGGGGGAAAATGTCCTGGTGGAAAAAGGGGAGGACATCACAGTGGCCGAGAAACTGGATTTCTCCAAATGCCGGGTGTCCCTGGCCGTTCCCAAGGGGACCAAGTACAGGTCGATCAAGGACCTGGAAGGCAAAAAAATAGCGACTTCATATCCCCATACCCTAAGGGAATATCTCAAATCCAAAGGGGTCGAGGCCGAACTTCACCTAATAAACGGCTCGGTGGAAATAGCTCCCAACATCGGCTTGGCACACGGAATCTGTGATATTGTGTCGAGTGGCAGTACACTCTTCAAGAACAATCTAAAGGAAGTGGAGGTCATCCTTCAAAGTGAGGCGGTTCTGGCAGTTTCCCCAAAAATTTCAGAAGAAAGAAGCGAAATACTCAAAAGGATCCTGTTCAGGATCCAATCGGTGCTCCATGCCCGTGCCAATAAATATATCCTGCTCAACGCCCCGAACGACAAATTGGAACAGATCATTTCCATTCTGCCGGGAATGCGCAGCCCAACGGTCCTTCCATTGGCCGAGGAAGGGTGGAGTTCGGTGCATTCGGTAATCGCCAGGGATACGTTTTGGGAGGTCATCGATGCGTTGAAACAGGTGGGTGCCGAGGGTATTTTGGTATGTCCCATCGAAAAAATGGTATTGTAATATGTATGACATCCGCTTTTTGGGGACAGGGGAAAAAAAGGGCGTCATTTCCCACTTGCACCAGCGCGACCCCTCCATTTCAGAGGCCCTTTTGGGGGAACGCCTCGAGGTCATGTTCGACCAGGGCTATAAATGTGTAGGGGTGTTCGATGGGAAACGACTGATCGGCATTTCCGGGCTTTGGGTGCTGGTCAAGTATTATATTGGCAAACATGTGGAGCCCGACAATGTCTATATACTATCTGAGTATCAAGGGAAAGGCGTGGGTACCCAATTGGTGGAGTGGATATTTGACTATGCTAAATCGATAGGTTGTACGGGCACTGAACTCAATTGCTATGTCAAGAATGTAGAGGCCCAAAGGTTTTGGGAACGGCATGGCTATCGCATCTTGGGGTACCACTATCAAAAAAAATTCTAGGGCAATGGAACGAATCATTTATCCAAAAAAAGAGGATTGGGAGCCTTTGTTGAGGCGTCCGACACAAAATTATTCCGAGATCGAAAGGGTAGTGGAAAGCGTCTTTGAGGATGTCCGCAGCGGAGGGGATGCAGCGATCAAAAAGTATACAGACCGGTTTGACCAGGTGAATTTGGAGGAGCTGTCGGTGAGTCCCCGGGAACTCGAAAAAGCAGCGGAATCGGTGCCGAAAATTTTAAGGGAATCCATCCTTTTGGCCAAATCCAATATCGAAAAATTCCACGCTGCCCAAAGCAGCTCAAAGGCAATAACGGAAACCATGCCCGGGGTATTGTGCTGGCGGGAAAAAAAGCCCATCCAAAAAGTGGGACTCTATATCCCCGGTGGTACGGCCCCCTTGTTCTCCACGGTACTCATGTTGGCCGTACCGGCCCAATTGGCGGGCTGTGGGGAAATAATCCTATGCACCCCTCCCGATGCAAATGGGGAAGTCAATCCGACAATCCTATTTGCCGCGGCCCTGTGCGGGTTGACCAAAATATTCAAAGTGGGAGGGATACAGGCGATCGCCGGGATGTGCTTTGGAACGGAGAGCATCCCCAAGGTCTACAAAATCTTCGGTCCCGGCAACCAATACGTGACCGTGGCCAAACAGTTTGCCACCAAACACGGACTGGCCATCGATATGCCCGCCGGGCCCAGTGAACTCTTGGTGGTGGCCGATGACACAGCCGTTCCCTCCTTTGTGGCCTCGGATCTATTGAGCCAGGCCGAACACGGGGTGGACAGTCAGGTAATCC
>CALDPL010000424.1 GCA_937911965.1 uncultured Allomuricauda sp.
ACAAACTCGATGGATTGATGACCGAACTGGGCTTTACGGCATATACCGACGGCACCAAATCCACCACGGATGTTTTCTTCATTACGGCCGCATTGATGGCCGGAACCGCGGGCCTGCCCCATGTGATCATCCGTTTCTTTACGGTCCCCAAAGTGAAAGACGCCCGAAAATCGGCCGGTTTTGCCCTTTTGTTCATAGCCATACTCTATACCACGGCACCAGCCATAGCGGTCTTTGCGCGCACCAACCTGATGGATACGGTTCAGGATGTCCCCTATGGGGAAATCCCCGGCTGGTTCACCAAATGGGAGGATACGGACCTGATATCCTGGACCGACAAGAACGGGGACGGCAAGGTCCAAATGCTCCCCGGTTCCGCCATTGTTGGAAAACAACCTGAATTTGTCGAAGGACGGGGCGAACTGGGACAACGGATGATTTCCAATGCCAGTGATTCGGAAAACGAACTCTATGTGGACCTGGACATCATGGTGTTGGCCAATCCCGAGATCGCCAACCTGCCCAATTGGGTGGTGGCCCTGGTGGCCGCCGGGGGATTGGCAGCGGCCCTCTCCACTGCCGCCGGCCTGTTGTTGGTGATTTCCACCTCAATCTCCCACGACCTGATCAAAAAGCAATTGGCCCCGGCCATTTCCGATAAAAAAGAATTGTGGATCGCCCGATTCTCCGCACTTCTGGCCGTACTGGTCGCCGGGTATTTCGGGATCCACCCCCCGGGCTTTGTGGCTTCAGTCGTCGCCTTGGCCTTTGGTTTGGCCGCCGCCTCCTTTTTCCCCGCGATACTCATGGGCATCTTCTCAAAGCGCATGAATAGGGAAGGGGCCATTGCCGGCATGGTGGCCGGCCTGGGCATTACCTGTTACTATATTGCCCGTTTTAAATTGGGCTGGATCGGATCTCCCGAGACTTCCACTGCGGCCCATTGGTGGTGGGGCATTTCCCCGGAGGGTTTTGGGACCCTGGGCATGCTCTTGAACTTTTTGGTGGCCATCGTGGTATCCCGCATTACCCCCTCGCCGCCCAAGGAAGTTCAGGATATCGTGGAGGACATCCGAATTCCCTCCGGGGCAGGGGAGGCCATCGATCATTGATCGAAGTATGGAAATTGCCACCTTTTGCCTATTTTTAGGGAACTTTTTAAAACATAATCATATTCCATGAGCAACTACCATATCAAAACATTGGAGGAGTATTTCCATATCTACCGCAAATCCATAAGAAATCCCGAAGCCTTTTGGGAGGAAGTGGCCGAAGAGCACTTTCAATGGAGAAAGCGATGGGATTCCGTCCTGGAATGGGATTTTGACAAACCCGAAATAAAGTGGTTCCCCGGGGCCCAGCTCAATATTACCGAGAACTGCATCGACCGCCATTTGGGAATCCGGGGGGACAAGACCGCCATTCTTTTTGAACCCAACGATCCCAAGGAACCTGCCCAACACATCAGTTATAGGGAATTGTACGAAAGGGTATGCAAGTTTGCCAATGTATTGAAAGATCAGGGGGTCAAAAAGGGAGATCGGGTGATGATCTACCTGCCCATGATTCCCGAACTGGCCGTATCCCTCTTGGCCTGTGCCAGGATCGGAGCGGTCCATTCCGTGGTATTTGCGGGATTTTCATCCAAGGCACTTTCCACGCGGATCAATGACTGTAGGGCCAAAATTGTGATCTGTTCCGATGGCTCCTATAGGGGGGTCAAGGCCATCAATCTAAAGGGAATCGTGGACGAGGCCCTCTTGCAATGTCCGGATGTGTCCACGGTTCTGGTCAAAAAACACACCAAGGCCGATATAGAAATGAAAGAGGGCAGGGACCACTGGTTGGAACCCTTGTTGGAATCCGCCGCCGGGGACTGTGAACCCGAGATCGTGGATGCGGAACATCCACTGTACATCCTCTATACCTCCGGTTCCACGGGCAGGCCCAAGGGAATGGTCCACACCACCGGGGGCTATTTGGTGTTCACGGCCTATACCTTTAAGAACGTATTTCAGTATCGGGACCAGGATGTGTTCTGGTGCACCGCGGACATTGGTTGGGTCACCGGCCACTCCTATATCGTATACGGTCCTTTGGCCAACGGGGCGACTTCCGTGCTGTTCGAGGGAATTCCCTCCTATCCGGACCACGGCAGGTTCTGGGAGATCATCCAAAAACACAAGGTCAACCAATTCTATACGGCGCCCACGGCCATCCGGGCCCTGGCCCGAGCGTGGCGAGGCTGGTGTGACCGCTGAACATCACGAGGCCGAGGCCCCAACCCTGCCAACTCGCGAGCGCGCCCAACGCCAGCAGGAGAGCGCAAGCAGCCGTAAGGCGCAGTCCCCAC